>JANYCL010000356.1 GCA_025360355.1 Sphingobacteriaceae bacterium | reverse complement strand
CTGGCTCGCAGGTTCTTATCAAACCGAGACCGATGACTATAATAACGATCACTGGAGTTTAAAAGAAATTACAGTTCGTTTGAATAATCAATTTTATTATAAAGCATTCCGTCAGATCCGTGTGAATGGTTTTGTATTGGGGAAAGAAGATTATATTTTTTCTGAGAGTTATATTTTCTCGGCTTTCGGCGATGATTTTATTGGTGAACAAAAGATCATTTCGCAAATGCAAAAAGCAAAAGTGGTTCAGGATAGTTTAAAACGTCATGGTGTTGATCTCCTTTTTGTTTTTGCTCCCGGCAAAGGAGAATATTGCACTGAATTCATAGAAGATAAATACAAACATCCGATTAAGAATACAAACCACGCCGAGTTTATAAAACAATGTAAGAACAACGGAGTAAATTATTTGGACCTCTATACTTATTTTAATTTATTAAAACCAAATACAAAATATCCTTTGTTCCCGAAATTTGGTCATCATTGGAGTTTTTACGGTGAGGTTTTAGCTTCTGATACAATTATCCGTCATATTGAAGCTTTACACGGTAAACGAATGGCGGAAATTGCCTGGGAAAAAATTGATGTGGTGGATACAGCGCGTAGTCGTGATGCTGATGCGTTAAAGAGTATGAATCTCTACACGAATCCCGATCAAAATCTGAAACTCGCTTATCCTGAAGTTTTGTTTGAAAGCGATTCAACAAAAAACACAACGTGTGTTCTCACCATTAGCGATTCTTATTGGTACGGTCCGGTTTATATGGGTATCGGACAAAATTGTTTTGCGGGCGGACAATTCTGGTATTATTTCAATAAAGTAATTCCTTCACCGAATGGTGTAAAAACAGAAGTATGGGAATTGAATTTAAAACAAGAGTTGGAACAAAATAATAATGTGATCATGTTATTGTATTCTGATGGTAATCTTCCCGGATTTGGAAATAGTTTCATACAGGATGCTTATGAAATGTACACATCTCCGCAAACTTATTGGCCGAGAATGGAGAAAAACAAAACAATTCAGAACTATGCAAAACAGATCCGCAACCAACCGGGCTTGCTGAAAAAATCTACTCAAAAGTCTTCCGATCTTCAAATTCCTCTGGACTCAGCAATTAAATTGGACGCAATGAAAATGGCGGGGATGAAATAAATTATTTGTGAGAAATATTTTTATAATATACTTTTTAATTATTCTTGGCGATTTGCTTGGACAACAGAAGTATGATACGTTGGTTATTGCTTCGAAAAAATACCCACTTCAGAAGACTAAAATGTTTCGTAATAGTTCTCAGGATGGGAGTGTCCTATTACCATCGGAATATAAGGAGTTGCGAAATAGCTTGAACCTAAAAGTAAAAGATTTAGCTGATACCATTCGGGAAATTTTTAATGATGAGGATGGTAATGAAATCCAACTCTCAAGATGGTCAGGTAGGAAATATTCAGAGGATGATACGCTGGAACTTTATATGCATTCAATTGTCGACACATTGAAAGTGAAAATAGAAGAGTTTTCAAATTTGAATCCTTATATTAAAGTTGGTACAAAGAGAATTTATTTCAATTCGGGTAAAGTTTTGCAATTTAGAAATGGTGGTATAAAAACAATTGTTCATACATTTAAATCTGATGGAATTATTTTTTCTTATTGGGAGTCTAACTCGGTGTCTAATTTGAGTAATAAGGGGTTTTTAAAAGGAACAACGTTTATATTAAAGGATTTATATTATACAAAAGGTAATGCAACTTACTATCTTGACAGAGAGTTTGTTATTATTTTCAAATAAATAAACTAACCCAAAATAGGGTAGTTTTAATCCCGCAAACATTGTTATATTTACTCTCCCAAATCAACAACATGAATATTAAAAGATCCCTCCTTGTTTTTACCTTAATTTTAGGAACATTTATCAGTCGCGCCGATGAAGGCATGTGGCTGCCGCAATTATTAAGCGCGCTTACCATTAAAGACATGCAAAAGAACGGCTGCAAATTAACAGCCGAACAAATCTACAGTGTGAACAAAGCAAGTTTAAAAGATGCTATCGTTCAATTTGGTGGTGGTTGTACTGCAGAAGTAATTTCTAATCAGGGATTAATTTTAACTAATCACCATTGCGGATATTCTTCCATTGTAATGCACAGCACTGTTGAAAAAGATTATTTGACCAATGGTTTTTGGGCGATGAACAAACAAGAAGAAATTTATACGCCGAGTTTAACTGTAACTTTTATTAATAGAATAGAAGATGTTACTGCAAAGGTTATGACGAATGTAAATGCAAATTATTCAGAGATCCAAAAAGATTCTGTTGTAAAAGCAAACATAAAAGCAATTGAAGAGGAAGCAAAAAAAGGAACTCATTACGGGGCTTTTGTCCGTCCGTTCTTTTACGGCAACGAATATTATTTATTCATAACTGAAACTTTTAGAGATGTACGTTTAGTTGGAGCTCCACCTGCTGCCATTGGTAAATTTGGAGGCGAAACAGATAATTGGATCTGGCCGCGACATAACGCAGATTTTTCGATGTTCAGAATTTATGCAGGAAAAGATAATAAGCCTGCGGATTATTCTCCGGACAATGTTCCTTACACACCAAAACATTTTTTACCGATCAATATAAAAGGACCGGAAAAAGGTGATTTCACAATGGTTTATGGTTTCCCGGGAAGAACGCAAGAGTATTTAACCTCTTACGCAGTTGAAATGTTAGTGAATGAAATAAATCCGCGCCGTGTTGATCTCCGAGCAAAACGTTTGGGCATAATGGAAGAGACGATGAAGAACAGCACAGGGTTGAAATTAATGTACGCGAATACTTTTGCAAGCGT
>JANYCL010000318.1 GCA_025360355.1 Sphingobacteriaceae bacterium | reverse complement strand
AATTAAAAAAAATCATGGCTAAAACTGATAAACGTGTAGAACTTTACATAGGCAAAGCACAACCTTTTGCACAGCCTATTTTAATTCATCTTCTTGAACTAATACATAAAGCTTGTCCGGATGTTGAAGAAACTTTTAAATGGAGTTTCCCTTTTTTCATGTACAATGGCGGTAATTTATGTCACATGGCAGCATTTAAACAACATGCTGTATTTGGATTTTGGTTAGAATCAAAAATGAAAGACCCGAAAAAGGTTTTAATTCGTGGTAAGAACAGAGAAAGCATGGGACATCTTGGTCAATTGAAATCAGTGAAAGATCTTCCTTCTGATAAAATATTGATCACTTACCTAAAAGAAGCGATGAGTTTAATTGATGCGGGTGTAAAACTTACCAAAGCAAAACCTGCTGATAAAAAATCGCTTAAGATTCCTTCTTATTTCACTGAAGCCATTCAAAAAAATAAGAAAGCTTTAAATACGTTTGAAGGTTTTAGTCCAAGTCACAAAAAAGAGTATGTTCTATGGGTAACGGAAGCCAAAACAGAGGAAACCCGTAATAAAAGACTAAAAACCGCCATTGAATGGATGTCGAAAGGTAAAATCCGCAATTGGAAATACGTTAATTGCTAAGAAGAACAGTTCTATTAGGGTAAAAGCTCAATTAAATTTTTAGGATTTATAAAAGGGAGTCTTTCTTTTAATACTTTTGTATTAATGAGAGATTACAAAAAAATAATAATTTATGTTATCGTCATCAGCATTTTTGCTCTCATCATTTATTTTCTCATCAACAACGGAAAAACTTTAGAACTGAACCGGGGGGTAGTTATAAAACCGGTCGACCATAACGTTTCTTTATTTTCCCACTTTAATGAAACCATAAAGCAGAACCTTGGTCACCCAATGGCAATTTTGCTTTTACAAATTCTCACCATCATTTTTACAGCGCGAACTTTTGGATTTTTGTTTAATAAAATAGGACAACCTACTGTAATTGGTGAAATTTTAGCAGGTATTTTTTTAGGACCATCTCTTTTGGGAATGTGGTTGCCCGAATACAGTAGTTTTTTATTTCCAACTGCTTCTCTAGGCAATCTTCAATTATTAAGTCAGATCGGTTTGGTTTTGTTCATGTTTGTTATTGGAATGGAACTTGATCTGAAAGTTCTTAAAACAAAAACCACCGATGCCCTTGTTATTAGTCATATTGGGATCATCATTCCGTACACGATGGGATTTGCTTTATCGTTTTTCATTTATAAAGAATTTGCTCCGCCATCTGTGAATTTTCTCTCGTTTGCTTTATTCATGGGAATCGCGATGAGTATTGCCGCATTTCCGGTAATGGCAAGAATAATTCAGGAAAGGAATTTAACCAAAACCAAATTAGGAACACTTGCTATTACTTGTGCAGCTTCAGATGATATTACAGCTTGGTGTATTTTAGCTGTTGTTATTGCAATAGTAAAAGCAGGAACAATTACAGGCGCTTTATTTACAATCGGTTTGTCGGTAATTTATGTACTGATAATGATAAAACTAGTGCAGCCCTTTTTGAAAAAATTCGGTGAAGTTTATTCTAATAAAGAATCATTAGGGCTTAACATTGTAGCAACTATTTTTGGGATACTTCTTATCTCCTCTCTAATTACAGAAGTCATAGGCATTCATCCTTTATTCGGCGCGTTTTTAGCAGGAGCGATCATGCCCCCATCAATTAATTTCCGAAGGTTAATAATTGAAAAAATTGAATCAGTTTCACTTGGATTATTTTTACCACTATTTTTTGTGTTTACCGGTTTGCGTACACAAATAGGATTATTGAACGATTCACACTTATGGAGTACTTGTTTCATAATTATTGGGATTGCAATTGTCGGAAAATTTGGAGGCAGCATGTTTGCCGCAAAAGTTGTTGGTAATAGCTGGAAGGATAGTTTATCCATTGGTGCCTTCATGAACACAAGAGGATTAATGGAATTAGTTGTTTTAAACATTGGTTATGATCTGGGGATACTTACCCCTCAAATATTTGCCATCATGGTTTTAATGGCGCTATTTACAACATTCATGACCGGCCCTTCCCTTGATCTTATTAATTATATTTTCAGAAAAGATGCTGTTGATGATGTTGTTGTGAAAGCAAAACAAAAATTCAGAATACTTTTATCATTTGCTAATCCACAAAGTGGGAAAAAATTAGCGCGTGTTGCCAATTTAGTTTCAGGTTATTCAAAAAACTCGACGGAGATCATGGCTCTTCACGTTACACCATCGTCTGATATTAATCAATATCAATTAGCAGAATACGAGAAAGAAAGTTTTAAGCCAATTAAATTTGAAGCGAATAAATTAGGTTTAACTATTGGTACAACTTATAAAGTAAGTAATGATGTAAGCGAAGAAATTTTAAGCGATGCAAACTCCGGTGCTTACGATCTTATGCTGGTTGGTGTTGGACAATCTGTTTTTGAAGGTACTTTACTCGGACAATTTTTAGGAATTACCGCTAATGCTTTGAGTCCTGATAAATTAATTGGGACTTTAACCGGCCGCAGTAATATTTTCAAAACACAAAATATTCTCGACGAGAAATCAAATGCATTCATCAATAACAGTAAAATTCCGGTTGGTATTTTTATTGATCATGAATTGGATCAGATGGAAAAAGTGCTTTTGCCAATTGTTTCCATCAGCGATGTGTTTCTTTTATTCTACGCCAAAAAAATAATCAAGAATAGTAATGTGAGCATTAGTATTGTTGATTACAACGGTTTAATTGAAGCGAATACCGAAATTAAAGAAGAGATCACCAATTTAGAAAATTACGCACCGAATAATGTGCAATTAGTAAGCCGTAAAGACTGGGATATTATTTCCATTTACAATTACGACTTAACCATTTTAAGTATTGACGGATTTAATGTGATATCGAAAGATATTGTGATGGGCGAAAAAGAAATGCCTAGTTTTTTATTGATACGACCGTAGGGAAGTACGAATTACGATTGACTAAGTACAAAAGCAAGACTGAATAATTCAAAACGTTAATTCCCAATTAACCCATTCGTCAATCGTACTTCGTAAATCGTAATTCTTCAAGCCTTAATACTTTTCTAACTTTTCGTCAAACGACAGGTCCCTCGTAGCTGCGTGAATTTTTATGTTGATGATAATTTCCTGACAATCTTTTTCAAGACTTACATCTTTTATTTTTTCAATTAAAGCCAATACATCTTTCATACTCCCTTCAACAACAGTTTCGAACGGACAAACTTTATAATTCAAACCGCTTTTATCAATAATAGCGATCGCTCTATCCACAACATCCCATCTTACCTCTTTTGTATCAATTGGTAATAATTGAATGGCGGCGTTTATTTTTCTATCGCTCATGCTTTTGAAATTTCGAGTTGTGATAATTTTTGAGCCATTGTATTTACTAAGGCTGTCAAAGGTTTTTCGGCCATTGTTTTAATGAAGGGATTCATGTCGCCAAATAATTCAATGGAGCATTGTCCGGCATTTTGTGGAGCCCCAACA
>JANYCL010000233.1 GCA_025360355.1 Sphingobacteriaceae bacterium | reverse complement strand
AGCAAATTCTTTTTGTGGCTGAATGTAATATAGTCCGCAAGGTTTTTCGTGAACGCTTGTTAGATCGTAATTCACTTCAAAGTGACGGAGTTCAATTTTAAAAAGCTGTTCGTTGAAAACCAAACATTTTAATTTGCATTGTGCTTTTTCGCTGAATTCAAAAGGCTGGTAAACCAATTCCTGCATTTTCATTTCGCTGTTGCTGACACAGCTGCGGTTACCAAACATTGCCCAAACAACTAAGCATCCCATTCCGAAACCGATTCCATAAAATTTTAAACGTTGAATAAAAGTCATTAGCGAATAGCGATTAGGAATTAGGGGATTTCTGAGAAATAATTTTCAAATGAGCTAAATGATGTTGTCCGTGCCAGGCGTAAAGTGCAATTAATTCAGCAAGTGTAAAAGTATGTTTGTTTTCGGGATGAAAAATTGTTTTTTGAAGATCGCTTTCACTTAATGTTTTTAATAAAATAGTTAGACGCGCATGAACACCATTTATTATTTGCAAAGAAAGATCTATCGGTGCATTTAAACTATCGTTGAGTTCCGCCCATTTATCTTCGTGGTATGGTTTTATTTCTGCTTTATCATCCGTTAAACAACTTTTAAAACGTAATAATAATTGTGCATGACTATCTCCCAAATGATTTATGACTTGCCTTCCATTCCATCCGCCATCACGATAAGTAACTGCTAAAATTTTATCATCCCAATTTTTTACTAATGATTCTAATTGTTCAGGAAATGCTGAGAAAGATTCGATATTCTTTTTTGTATCCGCTAAAGAATAAGTTGATCCCTTTTTAAATTTCCCGATCGGGTATTGAAGCGATTCAATTGGTGAATTGTGAGTTGGTGAGTTGTGAGTTGATTTGTTTTCCATTTCCTAATTTTATTTTTTACCTCGCCAACTCAAACTTCACTATCTCACTAACTAAATAGCTGCCATTAAAAGATTAATGTCTTTGTAAGGAAGATTAAACGCTTCCGCCATGTATTGATTAGTGAGAATTCCATTGTAAACATAAACACCGTTACGTACACCTGCATCGCGTCGCACTAAACCATCAAATCCGCCCTCATCGCCCATGTTCATGATAATTTGAGAGAAGATGCTGCTGAATGCAAAAGATGCTGTACGAGCAACACGCGAAGCAATATTCGGCACACAATAATGTATTACGCCATGTTTTTTAAATACAGGCTTGCTATGATTTGTTACATGGGATGTTTCAAACACGCCACCCTGATCAATACTTACATCTACAATGACAGAACCATTTTTCATTTCAGAAACCATTCCTTCTGTCACAATACAAGGTGTACGTCCTTTTGATGCACGCAATGCACCAATGGCCACGTCAGCAGTGCGTAAATGTTTTTCCAATACTCTTGGTACAATTACCGAAGTAAATACACGTGTACCTAATTGATTTTGCAAACGGCGTAAGCGCGATGTTGAATTATCAAATACTTTTACGGTTGCTCCTAATCCTAAAGCTGCACGCGCTGCAAATTCACCAACAGTTCCTGCACCAATGATCACAACTTCGGTTGGAGAAATTCCGCTGATCCCTCCTAAAATAGAACCTACACCCTGATTGACGTTGCTTAATAACTCAGCTGCAATTAATATACTCGCGCCACCTGCAATTTCTCCCATAGCGCGGATGATAGGAAAAATTCCAGCTTCATCCATAACCAGATCAAAAGCAACACAGTTTAATTTTTTTGTAATTAATTTTTTTAAGAAATCTTCTGGCTGAACTGTTAATTGCAAAGCGGAAAATAAAGTCTGCTTTGGTTTCATCAATTCAATTTCTTCTAATGTAGGCGGTGCGATTTTTAAAATAATATCTGCTTTGTAAACTTCTTCAGGAGTATGCGCGATCTCCGCTCCTGCTTCACTATAATCTTTATCATCAAAGTGTGCTGCTTTCCCCGCGCCTGTTTCAATTAAAATGCGGTGACCATTATTCACTAACAATGCAACAGCATCCGGCACCAGCGGCACACGGTTTTCCTGAAATGCAATTTCCCTTGGAATGCCAATGTATAGTTTTCCTTTTTTGCGCGCCACTTCAAGCATCTCTTCTTGCGGAGCAAGAGCACCTTTGGTTAGCGAAAACAATACATCCTTATTCATTACCATACATTATTTTTTTATCATGAAGTGATGGTTACATCTACTTCATAGGTTAATAGTAGTTACCGTGATATTTTGGAGCATTACAGTCATCAATTCTTGCTTTTGCCGGTCTGTAAATTATTCCAATTCTTAATTCGTAAGTCCGGTTACGCATGGTTGCACCTGCAACAGGTGGTTGATAAATTACATCCGGGTTCCAATGAAATTCAACAAATGGGTGCCATTTTTTCCAGGTAAAGAATTCGTAACCAACAGCTGCATCACCGCTAAACCAAACTTTTGGTCGCGCAGCAGCAACAGGAGCGTAAGCAGTAATTGCATAACCCATGTTATATTCTAATCTTACACCAAGCATAACATAAGGCGCACCTTTGTTACCTTCGTAAATAAAATACTTTAAATAATTATTCCATTGTATTTGCGTGTACATGTTCGGGGTAAGCGGACCACGCGTATCATTGAACCAATCGTAATCGCGTTCTAAAACACTTTTGTGAGTGTATTCCAATTCTGTTTGCCATCTCAACTTATCATATCTTAAAAATTCAAGAAGCAAACCAAAACCAAAATTCTGCATGTCGTGCGAATAATGATTTTCGGGATAATATGCCGCCGGGTTAAAATTGGGGTCATAACGCGGTATGGATTTATCTTTAATATTAAAATTGCGATAACGGTTCATAGATGAATTAACTGCTACAAAAGCGCCGATCCCTCTGAAAAAGCGGGTCTGTGCAAGTGAAAGATTCTGAAACAAATTCAGAGCGACAAATAATATGATAATAATTTTTTTCATGATCTTATGCACTAACGGTCTCCATACCTGTATTTACTTTTTTAACTAAGCCTTGTAATACTTTACCAGGACCAACTTCAGTAAATGAAGTAGCCCCATCGCTGATCATTTGTATAACTGTTTGCGTCCAACGTACAGGTGCAGTTAACTGTGCGACTAAATTTTTCTTTATTTCATTAGGATCAGAAACTGCATTAGCAGTTACGTTTTGATACACCGGGCAAATAGGAACATTAAATTTTGTTGAATTGATAGCTGCTTCCAACTCTACACGTGCAGGTTCCATTAAGGGTGAATGAAATGCACCGCCAACAGGTAATACCAAAGCACGTTTTGCGCCGGCTGCTTTCATTTTTTCACAAGCAATATTAATTCCTTCTATGCTTCCTGAGATAACTAATTGTCCGGGACAATTATAATTTGCTGCAACAACAACATTTCCTGCGGCCGAAATTTCTTTACAAATATCTTCAACTATTTTATCGTCGAGATTTAAAATCGCTGCCATTGTTGAAGGTTTAATTTCACAGGCTTTTTGCATAGCGAGCGCACGCTTGTATACTAAAGTAAGCGCATCTTCAAAACTCAAAGTTTTATTAGCAACCAGAGCAGAAAATTCTCCTAATGAATGTCCTGCTACCATATCAGGATTGAAATTATCAGCTTTTGTGGCAGCTAAAATTACTGAATGTAAAAAAATAGCTGGCTGCGTAACTTTTGTTTGTTTCAATTCTTCATCAGAACCCGAAAACATAACATCAGTTATTTTAAATCCTAAAAGGGAATTCGCTTTTTCAAATAAGTCTTTAGCTAATGAAGATGAATCGTAAAGATCCTTTCCCATACCTGAAAATTGCGAACCCTGACCGGGAAATACGTAAGCTTTTTTCATAGATTTACTAAGATAGTAAATTTACGGTATTTTTGCCTATGATAAAAGGCTTAAGAATGAATAGAATTTAACTTTTTGATGTTAAAAACAGCTGCTTTTGGGTTGTTTTACTTTCTGAACCTTTTGTTCGGGTTCATTTTTGCGTTTATCACCTGATAGACAACGAGTCTGGTTAGTTCAATCTCAAAAATCAATAAGTAAGGGAAAGGTTTAATTAGCTTGTATCTTAAATTTTTGTACTTCTTCTCATAACCCTTTGGAGACAGTAAAATGGAATTTGCGGCAATTTCAAAAGAATCCAGAAATTTTTTACCCAAACCTTTTTGTACAAATTCATAATACAAATAAGCAGAAACAATTTCCTCTCTTGCCTCTTCTTTAATTTCAATACCCAATCTCATTTCTTTCCTCTGGAAACAGCGTATTTTTTTACCTCAGCAATAGAATATGATTTGCTTTTTCCTTCTTTATGGCGTTTTACCCTTTTATCTAATTCTGCTTTTTGTTTGTCGGATAATTCAAAAGCATTTTCTTTCGATTTATCCTGAACCAAAGTATATATAGCTTCGAGAAACAATGAATCATCAATTGAATCAATTGCATAATGCAACTCTTTTTTTAAACCTTTAGTAGTCATAATACAATTTAATTATCGCGCTTCTTAAGCCAATCGGTTACCGCTGGAGCCAGTTCTTTTTGCGACTTTCCGCCAACAAAAACACCAATGTGACCACCTTTGAAACCGTATAATTCCTTATCCTTACTGCCTACAGCGTCGTTCAAAGGAGTAACTGCAGCAGGAGGAACTAAATGATCTTCGGTTGCGTAAATATTTAAAAGCGGACAAACAAGGTTTTTCAGATTCACTTTCTTCCCTCCTACTTCCAATTCGCCTTTTATTAATTGATTTCCCTGGTAAAGATCTTTCATAAATTTCCGGAAACATTCGCCCGCTTGGTTCGGACTTTCACTGATCCATTTTTCCATTCGCAAAAAATTCAGGAGTTTATCTTTATCTTCCATGCTATTCGCAAGGTTCTGTTGTTTCTGAATTTTCATCATTGGTTTAAGCAGATCGAATCCCTGATTTAAAAAATCACCAGGAATTATTCCATTATAACCTTCAACTAATTTATCAAAATCCATATCCTTACTCCAGCGGAATAACAAACCATCATTGGTACTAAAATCAATTGGTGTCACGTGCGTCACTAAGTTTTTTACTTTGTTTGGATATAAAGATGAATAAATTACGCTAAGGGTTCCTCCCTGACAAATACTTAAAATATTTATTTTATCGATGCGGTGTTTTTTACGAATGAGATCAACACAATTATTTATGTAACCATTCACGTAATCATCCATGCTAAGGTAACGGTCGGCGGCTGAAGGATTTCCCCAATCAATTAAATAAACATCTAAACCTGCTTCCAATAATTTTTTAATATAGCTGCGATCGGGTTGCAGATCCAGCATTTTGTAAGTGTTCACAAGAGCGTAAACAATTAGTACGGGAGTTTTATAAGTTGCATCTTTATCGCGGTTGTAGCGGTAAAGCGTTAATTTATCTTCGTGGTACACGGCAGTTTTAGGTGTTGAAGCAATATCAACATCTTTAATTTGCTGAAGCGTTTCGTAACCCTTCATCATCTTCTGGCTCATGTCGGCCATCTCTTTGAACATATTATTTTCCATAAAAAGTAGCTTAGGAATTCTGTTTAAATGTAGTGAATTTTTCTGTACCTACGAATAACGAATCTTTACGAATATACGAATCTGTATGCCGAATCACACACTTTAAGCGGTTCGATTCGTACATTCGTAAAGATTCGTTATTCGTAAAGATTCGTTATTCGTAGATATTTAAGGTACCATTTCCAATGAAGAATCGGTAAGGAAAAATTCATGTTTTACATTATCAATATAGACTTTATTAACCCCGCCCTTGTTCCAAAAGAAAATGCTTACACTATCGGCAGATGTAATTTCCTTTGGCACATCGCAGCCAATTTCTTTATACTCCCAGGTGTTATACCGGATCTTATCGGAATTCATGTAATTTGTAAAATAGAACAATTGTTTCCCACTATTATAAAATTTGTAAACCAATTGCAAGGATTTAATACTATCGGCGAAATAAACATAAAAGGAAGTTTTTATTTTATTGAAGCCTTTATCAGAGGTAAAATCCGGCATTTTATAATTGTGCGCATGCGAAAAGTGATTTCTATTATAAAGGATCAAAGAACTGTTTCCTTCAAACTTTTTTTCGGTTGATGTTCTGGAATTTGCATTTTCATAATCAAAGTAATATTCTTTTTTATTTAGAATAGTTTTAGGGTGAACCGGATAAATATTTATTGGATGCATGATGAAAAAATTACGCCAGTAATATTCTTTATAAGTATAATTATTATCCAAAATATTATTACGGAATTGATAAGCTTTTAACTGAAAATAAAAAACACTTAAGGTCATCAACGTTAAAACTGCTTTATACAATTTTGGTTTTTGGGAAATATAAAATAATAAAAAACCAAGCAACAAAGCAACAATACCTGTAAAATCTACAACCGTCCGCGTGAAAATAGTATAATACCACCAATTGCTGTACAAATAAATAACGACTGCCAAAGCAAAGAACAGAAAAAAGTTTTGTTTCCGTTTACCAATGAAGATCAAGGCAAAAAAACTAATAAAAGCAATTGGAACATACAAAAACCAACCCGCATTATAACTCCATAAAATGTCTTTCAGATGCGCGCCTCTTTCGAAATGAAATTTTTCCTGACTATATGTATTCGGAAAAAATGAATTAGTTTGTGTATATAAAATGGAAAATTGCCAGAAAACAAGAAAACCAATAATAGAAATAATTAATAAAACTGTTGGAGTAAATTTAATTTG
>JANYCL010000198.1 GCA_025360355.1 Sphingobacteriaceae bacterium | reverse complement strand
CCGTGTTCAATAATAATTGCGTTTTTACCGCTGCCATCGCTGTTCAATGCAAAGAACATGTCTTCAGCATTTGGGTCATATTCCAATAACGTTGCAGTTCCCGCGTCACCGAATAATGGATAAGAACTTTTATCTTCTTCGTAAGTGGAAATTGTTGATTTATCTCCGCACAATAATAAAGCTTGTTTGAACTGTCCGCTTTGTAAAAAATTAGATACGATGCTTAGTCCGTAAACATAACCGCTGCAGCCAAGTGTTACATCAAATGCAAGAGTAGATCTTTTTAATTTTAATTTATCCTGCAAAATAACTGCAGTTGATGGTAAAAAATAATCCGGTGATTGAGAAACAAAAACAATCAGATCAATATTTTCACGGGTTGTAATATTATTATCGAAAAAATAATTAGCAGCTTTCTCGCACATATCGCTGCAGGTAATGCTATCATTTGCAACGCGGCGTTCTTTAATGCCGACTGTTTTATAAAATAATTCCTGTTCTTCGGGTTTTAAATAAGAATAATCAAAAGTTTTTTTTACTTCTTTTGGCACGCAAGAAACAATGCCTTTAATAGCTACATGAGATGTTTTGAAATTACTCAAGCGGATCTTTTTTGTTGAACAAGATTGTAAAGGTCGCCAACTGTTTTGGTTGATTTCAGATCGGAACCATTTAAAGTAATATTGAAACTGATATCAATAAACGCGATAATGATAAGAGCATGCATACTGCTCCATCCTTTAATACTTCGGTAATCTGTATCCGCTTTCAATGTACCTTTTGGCATATCATCAAATTCGGTTTCCAGTTTACTTACAAATTCATCTAATTGCATAAAACAAATTTAATAATTTATTACAGTCGCAGCCCAACTATTTCCCACTCCAAAGCCTGCTACAAGCACTTTCATGCCTTTTTTAAGCACTTTTTCTTGTTCCGCACCATATAAAGCGATGGGAATTGTTGATGCTACAGTATTTCCGTAATCTTTAATGTTACAATAAAATTTTTCCGGAGGAATATTCATCTTCCTTCTTAAAGTCTCTAAAATAAAACCATTGGCCTGATGAAAAATAAAAAGATCGATCTCATCAAATTTTAAACCACACTTTTCAAGTGTATCGTTCACTAATTTGGGAACCGTTTTAAGAGCGAATGAAAAAATATTAGCGCCATTCATGACCATTTCTCCGTTAGGAAGGAATTTTTCCCTCTTAAAGTTTTTATCTAAAGGAGCTCTGAACGCGCTTCCTTCAATGTAAAGATCACAAGCACCGCTGCCATCAGTTCCGAAAATAAAATCATTAGGCGGTGTTTTTTCATTTTTTGAGAGGAGAATTGCCGCTGCACCATCGCTGAATAAACTTCTTTGCTCAAAATTATTTGGGTGTAAAGTTTTTGTTGATGTATCGCAAGTCAAAAATAAAATTGTTTTCGCCATTCCGCTATGTAATAAACCATTTGCAATTCCTAAACCATAAACAAAACCCGAACAACCATAAGGCAGATCAATACAACCCGTGCTTTGAGGCAATTTTAAACGGTCTTGTAAAATACAGGAAGTCGCGGGCGCTACGTAATCAAAACAATCAGAACAAAAAATAAGAAAATCAATTTTCTGACTAATATCATTATCGGCTAATAATTTTTTGGCGGCTATAAAGGCAAGATCGGAAGCAGTTTCGTTTTCTGCTGATAAATATCGTTTTTCAATGCCGGTTCTCTTTAAAATTTCGGCTTCACTAACATTGAATTCTTTCGAAAGTGTTGTGTTCAATAAAACCTGCTCAGGAACGTGAATTCTTATTTTATCAATCGAAAGACCCATAGGAAACCAAATATACTGAAGTAAATCAGATTTTTAAAATTGGTTGTTGATTACTTCAGTATAATACCGTAGGATTCAGACTTATTTTCTTTAACAATCTGAATTCCTTCGGTATATAAAAAAAATGTAGCTATTTGACAATAAACAATGTAATTAATATCTTAAAAAAATTAATAAATACGGAAGCTTAATTTGTTTTATTATGTTATTTTTGATTTGTTCTGTTTTTACCATCCCATTTTATTAAGAATTATGATCTTAGGCGTTTTAAAAAATTACAAGACCATTTACAACACTTTTCACGAAGTTGGTAAATCATTTCCTATAAAGGATATGGTTGATCAGGATAAAAATAATTATTTCGACCGGACTTTATGGAATCATTTTTCGAAACATGGTTTACATGGTTTAATGGCCGAGGAATCTTATGGAGGAAAAGGTTTTACTGCTCTTAAAACCGCTGTCGCTTATGAAGCGCTTGCTTACGGCTGCGAAAATAACGGAATGATATTTTCTTCCATCGCGCATTTGGTTGCTTGTGTTGAGCCTTTGTCGGCGTACGGGAATGATGAGCAGAAAAGTAAATTCCTGAAAAAAATGTCAACAGGACAATGGATCGCGGCTAATGCAATTACAGAATACAATTCGGGTTCTGATGTTTATAATATGGCATCGGTTGCGGTTAAAAAAGGTGGTGATTATATTATTAATGGAGAAAAAAGATACATTACCAATTCACCGGTTTGCGATGTGCTTATTGTTTATGCTTTGACTGATAAAACAAAAGGTTTTTTCGGAGGTGTTTCCTGTTTCATTGTGAAATCAGATTCAAAAGATATTAAGATCAGCAAAACAAAAGATAAAATGGGATTGCGTACTGCGCAAATGGGCGATATTAAATTCAATAATTTTGAAATAGAAGCAGAGAACATGATCGGAAAGCCGGGCTCAGGCGGACAAATTTTTAATAACAGTATGATTTGGGAAAGAGTAGTGGTGAGCGCTTTTTTGGTTGGACAATTAGACAGAATGCTTGATAAAACAGTTCTCTTCACCAAAAAAAGAAAACTGAACAACAAAAATCTTTTTGAATTTCAAAATATCCAGCATAAGATCGCTGACATAAAAACAATTTTAAATGCCGGTAAGAATTTAGTTTACGACGCCGCTTATGCGATCGACACCAAACCAAAAAATGCATTGACGAGAGCTTCAATTGCCAAATTATTTGTCTCGGAACATTGCGTGAACGCCATAAAACAATTGCAGGAAATTTACGGCGCTTACGGTTATTTAATTGACTCCGGCATTGAACGCGAATACCGAGATAGTTTTGCTTCTTTATTATATTCCGGAACTTCCGCAATCCAACGGAATATTATTTCGGCTGATGTTTAGATTTTTATGGTAAAAATTAGACTAATAATTATTTTCTTCTTTTTGACACTAATTGCATGTAAACACAAAGTAAATTACGCTGGTCACGTTTTTTCAAAGCATAATTCTCCAGTTCCCAATGCCCATGTCGTAATTAACTACAGTTACCGTAGTTATACTGACGGAGGACTTCTTGAAACAACGACGGACGCAAATGGTTTTTTCATTTTCAATACAAAATTATTAAGAAGTGA
>JANYCL010000193.1 GCA_025360355.1 Sphingobacteriaceae bacterium | reverse complement strand
CACACCCGCGCCCGGACCAATATCAATAACATAATCACTCTCAACGATCATTTCTTTATCGTGCTCAACAACAATAACTGAGTTGCCTACGTCGCGCAAATTTTTGAGTGCTTCAATTAAACGCATGTTATCGCGCTGATGCAAACCAATACTCGGTTCATCCAAAATATATAAAACACCAACCAATTGCGAACCAATTTGGGTTGCCAGACGAATACGCTGAGCTTCGCCTCCACTTAAAGAACGAGACGAGCGGTTAAGAGTTACATAATCCAAACCAACTTCCAATAAAAAACCAATACGTGCGCGGATCTCTTTTAAAACTTCTTTCGCTATGATATTTTGATGTTTACCTAAACGCTTTTCAATTCCCGTAAACCATTCATCCAAAATACTGATATCCATTTCGGATAATTGCGCAATATTCTTGTCATCAATTTTAAAATACAACGCTTCTTTTTTCAAACGTGTACCATGACATTGCGGACAATCAATCTTATTGGTAAAACCCTGAACCCAACGATGAGCCGCCGGAGAAGGATTATCTTCAGCTTGTTTAATGATGAATGTCGCAATACCTTCAAATGTTATCGTATAACCCGCAGTGTTTGCATCTGATTTTATTTTAATGAGTTCATCACTTCCGAATAAAATTGTATTTACAGCTTCATCATTTAATTCATCAAACGGTGTATCCAGATCAAAATCATGTAATTTACCAATGGCAGCAAGTTGTGTAAATATCCAGGAACCTTTTGCTTCACCTATTGGAGCAATTGCTCCTTTTTTAATACTTAGCTTTGGATTGGGAACTATTTTCTTAATATCAATTTCAGAAATTTGTCCTAGCCCGTTACATTTCGGACAAGCACCATAAGGCGAGTTGAATGAAAATAAATTTGGAGCAGGTTCATCATAAGAAATTCCTGTTGTCGGACACATCAACAAACGCGAAAAGAAAACAGCTTTAGCCTCACCCTTCCGCCCAAGGCGGACGTCCTCTCCTTTTGGGAGAGGATTTTTTCCTGCTCTTTTAAGACTCGCCGTTTCGATATGTTCAGAAACCATTATGGTTCCTTTACCATGTTTCATTGCTGTTTGCAAAGATTGAATCAAACGGGTTTTTGCAGCTGCATTAATTTCAATTCTGTCGACAACAATTTCTATATCGTGAATTTTGTAACGATCCACTTGCATTTTTGGTGCGATATCTTTTATCTCTCCATCGATACGGATCTTTGCAAAGCCTTTTTTACGAACCTCTTCAAACAATTCGCGATAATGTCCTTTCCGTCCTTTTACAACGGGAGCAAGAATATTTATTTTCTGATTCTTATATTTTTGCAGAATGAGATCAACAATTTGTTCATCACTATAGCGCACCATTTTTTCTCCTGTTTCATAAGAGAAAGCATCAGATGCTCGTGCAAATAATAAACGGAGGAAATCATAGATCTCAGTAATTGTTCCAACGGTTGAGCGTGGGTTTTTATTCACCGTTTTTTGTTCAATGGAAATAACAGGACTTAATCCTGAAATTTTATCTACATCCGGTCTTTCTAAACTTCCTAAGAACTGTCGCGCATAAGAAGAAAAACTTTCAATGTAACGACGTTGTCCTTCGGCATAAATTGTATCAAAAGCCAAAGATGATTTTCCACTTCCGCTTAAGCCTGTAATCACGACTAATTGGTTACGCGGAATGGTTAATGAAATATTTTTTAGGTTGTGTTCGCGCGCGCCAATGATCTCAATTACTTCTTCAGCAACTGCTGTGTACGATCCTTCTTCCTTTAATTTAGTTTCCAATTTTATTTCTTTTCAATTTTATGATCAGCATTTGTCCGGGTTTAATTCCGATGGAATCTACAATCTGATTCCATTCTTTCAAATCAGCTTCATTTATCTCGTAAAATTCGGCAATATCCTTCAAACTTTCTTTTTCATTTATTACATGATTAATAACATTTTCTTCTCCCACTAAAAGCGAATCGTTTATCGCCAATTGAGTTATGTTAGAATCGGTTTTTACGCGTTTCATCAGATCGGCATAGTAATACGAGTAATCGGCATTGGTTTTTTTAGGAATTTTAAACTCAAAGATATGTTTATCAGGATTATTTAACTTATCGCCCAATAACCAGGGATTAAACAGTTTAAGTAATGCAATATTACAGTTAACGGTTTTAGCGAAATGGTTAAGATCAGTAATTGAAGAATCTACTGTGATTATTTTAACAGGAACTTTTGAATAATAATTAAGGGTTTTCTTTTTTAATCCGAGGTTTTCAGGATTCGAAAAAAGAGTTTTGTAAGCGAGAATTCTATAAATAAAACTTCCTGTTTCGCGATTGAGCAACAGATCGTAATAACTATTGGTGTTTTGTTTAGCGAGGGCATTTTGCAGTCCGCCTACTCCTAAATTGTAAGCCGCAGCGGTTAAGGTCCAGTTCTTAAAAATGCTATATGCGTATTTAATTAATTTGCAAGCTACACGTGTTGATTTTTCTACATCGAGTCGTTCATCCACATTCTCATTCACAACTAAGCCATAATGCGTTGCTGTTGATGGTACCAATTGCCAAAAACCTGCGGCTCCCATTGGAGAAATAGCATTTGATAAATGACTTTCGATTACGGCCACGTATTTAAAATCGTCGGGAACTCCTTCTTTTTTTAATATAGGCTCAATGTATGGAAACCATTTTTGTGCTTTGGAAAATAAATATCCTGCATTGCTCTTCCATTCTTTATTCATGAAAAATTCTTTTTCAAGATTATCTTTCAAAGCATAATCGTTAGTCGGAATTTTCTCTTCACAAAAAGAAAGATTCCGGGGAATGTTCAATCCAAAAACACTGAAATTATTATCGCGGTACGATGGATAATTATCGTCGGAGATCTTTTTGAAATAAATAAAAGCAAATTGAAGCAAACAAATAACTACAAACGAAACCGTTATCCGCCAATAATTCTGACGAAGAAAATTCATAATTGTTTGTGAGAATTTATTTAGCAACTTTCTTAATTTTTGTATTTATATACAAAGCTAAGAATACAAGAATAATGTAGGAAATACTTATCCAGAAAAGAGTATTAGAATATGTTAAAACAAGGTTATAAGCTAAAAATACAGCTACAAGAGAGATAATAAAATACAAAATGGCTATACTTTTTTCGGTTACACCTTTAAAGAACAAGTGATGAGTAGTGTGATCCTTACCTCCGATAAAAGGTGAATTCCCTTTCAATAAACGGTTAATTACAACTGTGGCTGTATCTACTAATGGCAATAAGAACACTAAACCAACAATTGCAAAATGATAGAGCTGTTCGTTTGTATCAATTAAATTCTGCGGGAAACTATTCCAGCAAAAATGAATCGCGACAGAACCCATGAATATTCCTAAGAACTGACTTCCCGTATCACCCATGAACATTTTTGATGGATGAAAGTTATAAATTAAAAATCCGGCTAAAGAGGCCAAAACACCAATGGAAAGTATGGAGAACGGGTGCAGCATTTGCTTTAAAGAAGCATTCACTAAAATAAAAAACACACAGGCCGCAATGGAAGTAATAGTAGTGATCGCATCCATGTTGTCGAGCATGTTAATTGAATTCATAATGCCGACGATCCAAAGAATGGTAAGTAAATAATTAAACAGGTCGTTCTCAAATATTTTTATGTAGGTTCCTGTAAATAACAAGATCAATGCGCAGGTTATTTGAGTTAAGAATTTTAAAAGCGGCTGTGTATTAAAAGCGTCGTCGGCTAATCCCATTAAAAAAGCCATTGTACATACTGCAAGTATTCCCGTTAAACGAATGCGGTAAGCTGTATCGAGTGTTTGAACTAAATTAATGAAGATGTATGACAACAAGAATACTACGAAAAAAGAAATACCTCCTAAAGATGGTTTGATGTTTGGATTCCAGCGGACCTGGTCAGCTTGCTTGCCACGCATTCCTAAAGTCTGCGCAAATTTTAAAAGAATATTATTTATAAGAACTGAAAATATAAAACAGATAAAAAAGAATACTATTAATAGCAGCGGCGTATTTTCTAGAAAATTCGGCATTAGAACAAGCTGTTATAGGCTTTAAAATCTTTTCCACTAATATCTTTTTCAGAAAGTAAAGGATCGTCTATATTCCATTTTACACCAATGGTTGCGTCGTTCCATTTTATACTATCTTCAGAAGCTTTATTGTAAAGATTAGTGCATTTGTAAGAGAAAATGGTGTTATCTCGCAAGGTTAAAAAACCATGTGCAAAACCTTCAGGAATGTACATCATAGTTTTGTTTTCTTCTGTTAACTCCGCACCAAAATATTTTCCGTAGGTCGGTGAATTTTTACGGATATCAACTGCTACATCGAACACTGCACCGGTAATAACGCGTACTAATTTACCCTGAGCATAAGGTGGATTTTGAAAATGCAAGCCGCGTAATACACCTTTGTGGGACAGTGATTGATTATCCTGCACAAAAATTAAATTCAAACCGTTTTTGGTAAACAACTCTTTATTATAGCTTTCGAAAAAATAACCGCGCGCGTCGGCAAAAACTTTAGGTTTAATAACCCATAAACCTTCTATACCGGTATTAACGAGTTCCATTAGCCTTTAAATCTGTTTTTGTTTTTTTTCTTTAGATCTCCTTCGTCCGCATAATAACCGGAACCGTATCCATAACCATATCCGTAACCATAACCATAACCGTAGTTATAACCATAATTACTTTTCTTAATATCAACACCATTTAATACAATTGATAAATGTTGTATGCTATTCTCATTTCTTAATCTATCAATGATCTGCGCGAAATTTTTTCTTGAATATTCAGCACGGAAAACGTAAATAGGATAATCAGCATGACGCAGCGTTAATAAACCATCTGTTACTAAACCAACAGGAGGATTATCGATAACCACATAATCAAATTTTGTTTTAAGATATTGAACTACTTCTAATAATTTCGGACTCATGATCAATTCAGAAGGATTCGGCGGAATTGGACCTGCTGTAATAAATTTAAGATACTGCATTGAACTATCATGAAGACATTCATCAACAGTTGTAATGTTGGTTAAAATTGTACTCATTCCTTTATCATTGCTAACTTCAAACCCACGGTGGATCTTAGGCTTACGCATATCAAGGTCAATGATAATTACTTTCTTTCCGCTAAAAGCAAGGATACCCGCAATATTAATAGCTACGAATGTTTTTCCTTCACCGGAAATAGTTGATGTAATAGAAATAACTTTTGGTCCTTCTGTATTATTAATGAATTGTAAATTGGTTCGGATGGTCCGGAATGCTTCAGCAATAAGTGCCTTCGGGTTCTTATCTACAATTAATTGTGATACAGGAATATTTTTATCAAACTTCGGAATAATACCAAGTGTATTGATACTGGCACTGGTATGACGGATAATTTCGTTCAGTGAAGTTATTTTATCATGTACAAAGTATCTTCCTAACACAAGTAATAAACTTGCGAGAACAAACGAAACAAATGCAACTGCTAAAGTATTTTTTTTACTTGGCGAAACTAATGCTCCTTCGCCCATTGCACTTTCCAAAATGATGTTTTGAGAAACAAACCCTGATTTCGCGATAGAGTACTCTGTTTTTTTCTCAAGTAACATTGTATAATATTTTTCGCTGATAGAATATACCCGCATTAAACGAGCAAGTTCAACTTCGTCTTCCGGCTTGGAATCATTTGCGTACTTGTATTCTCCTGCCTTTTCAGATAAATTTTTATATCTGTTTTTATATTTTACGCGAACCGCATCCAAACTTCTTAGCAATAATTGCTTCTGAGTATCTATTTGATGATTTATCATATCAATATTGGTCGACTTAGTTGTAACCTGATATAATAAATTTTCCTTATCAATAAGTAATTTTTGAATGCTTTGGATAACCTCTTTTATGGTTCCTTCGTCCTCCGATCCTGCCAAAAGAGAAACCAATTGATAAGTATCGATATTCTTATTTTTCGCAATGTTCAGCTGAATTTCGTCGAGCATTTTTTCTTCCATCTCAACATGTATCATTTGATCTTCAAGGTTTGAATACCGCATCATGTTAGCATTGATCACTACATCTTTGTCGTTAACTTTTTTATCTTTTTTGAAAGTTTGTAAATTATCTTCGGCACCTTTCAGATCTTTAAACACAATATCCAGCTGACCGGTAATAAAAGAAAGGATCTTTTCAGAACTTTGACTTTTACGCTCAACATCATAGGTTAAATATTCATTCACCACTGTGTTTACAATATCTTTTGATTTTTTTGCATTCGGATCTCTTACTGTAATTAAAATAGTTTTAGCGAGGTCGCTTAATAATTTTATATCTACTTTACCTTGTAACTCAGAAGTAACAACATCAATATTTCTTAAAACGAAATAAGATTTGTTTGTTTTAACAGCTTCTGCGATCGTGCTTTTTTCAAAATCATTATTTAAATAAACTGAAATGTCAAAGTCAGGACCTGCAATTTTTGAATTAGTTAAAAACTTAACTGTTTTTGTTGTTGCACCATAAGGGTAAATAACTTCACCGCCTGACAGATCAGGAGAGAATGTTATGTAAAATTTCTTGTTGAATAAACTTTCGTCTTTTAATTTTACGTTTACTTTATAAGGGGAATTAAGATATAATTCGTTGCTTTTAAATGTTCCTTCGATAAAATAACTCGCTTCAATTTCAAGTTTACCAACTACTCTTTCAATAAAAGTTTTAGAGCGGATCAATTCTATTGCTTCAGCAATTTTATTATTATTGGCTTCGATCTGATTTAGTTCAAGGATCTTATTCGCCTCATTATTATCATTAACCTGTAATTTTGATTTAGATTCGTAAATTGGTTGGGCATATCTTAAATAAAGAAATGCGCCGGTAAATATTACAACAAAGAATATAGCAATGAAATACTTGCTTTTAAAAAACATGTGCAAAAACAAGCTCAGATCGATACTGCTACTAAAGCGTTCGACCCGTTCTTTGTAACGATCTACATCACTATCAACTTTTGCGTTTAGCATTTACTTAACTCTAAAAAGACTATATAATAAAACTGTTGTGGAAATTAATGTAACCAAAGGTGTTAATTCTGTAACCAATGTACGGGCCAGTCTGTAACGTTGCTCAACATAAATAATATCGTTAGAGAGTACACGTGCATTACCCGCAGCTAAACCTTCAATTTTAGATAGGTCCATAAGAAAAATTTCCGGTTTTGCACTTCGGTAATTCCGTATTAATTTTACTTTATAGGCTTTACCATCATCAGCAAGTCCGCCTGAAAGAGCAAGTGCTTCAATAATTGTGGTATTATTATTAGTGAGCGGAATTACTTTCGCTAATCCACCGCTACCAGGGAAAACGATAACGCGTTTATTATTTACTTTAACGGTAGCAAATGGTTTAACATAATATTCTGCATATTTTTCCTCCAATAATATTTCAGTTTCACGAATTGTTAATCCTTCTACTTTTATATAACCAACCATTGGTAATTTTATCTGGCCATCACTTTCTACAAGAACTTCATAATCGGTTCTGTACTGCAAATTAGTTTGGTTAGCCAGATCAACAAGCTTATATCCATCATTTGTAGTAACTCTAAATTGCAATTGATCGTTTGCTGAAAGTCTATAATCCAGTTTAGATAAAGAGTCGTTTAACTTGTCGTAAACAAAATCCCTCTTTGTTTTCAGCATTAAATTTGGCCTGAATACTTTACAGGATGAAAAACAAAGTAAAAAAACCGGGAATAGGATTAAAAGTTTACGCATAAAAGGGTTTTTACAAAGATAAAGTTTTTTGTGACAAAATACTAAAAAACAGGGCTTTACCGAGGATATTCGATCCTTACATGGTACATATTCATAAGCCGTTTTTTGAATATTTTCTTCACAGTTGTTATGTCTTTAAAGGTAATTTCAGCGTTAATTAGCTGATTTTCGCTTATTTTATAGTCAATAATACGGTCAACCAGCTCATTTATAGCCAAAGCATCGTACTTTTTTAGGGCCCTTGAAGCAGCTTCCACGCCATCAGCCATCATTAAAACTGCTGTTTCTTTACTGAAAGGAATTGGTCCGGGATACCTAAAAACTTCTTCGTTTATTTTTTCGCCTTTGTGTTCGATCTTAAAATTATTAAGGAAAAAACCAGCTGTTGTTGTGCCGTGATGCGTGCGTATAAAATCAATTACTGCATCGGGTAATTTATTGGCTTTTGCTTTTTCAATTCCTTTTATAACATGAGCAATAATAATTTTAGCACTTTCCTCCGGTAATATTTCGGTGTGTGGGTTTACTTCTCCGATCTGATTTTCTGTAAAATAACGAGGGTTATCAATTTTTCCTATATCATGATACATGGCGCCTGCTCTAATTAAAAGTGCATTTCCTCCAATATGAAAAATAGCTTCCTCAGCCAAATTTGCAACTTGTAAAGAATGCTGGAATGTACCGGGAACTTTAAGTGATAATTCGCGAAGCAATGGTGTATTAAAATCGCACAGCTCCATTAATGTAAAATCTGAAATGAATCCGAAAGTTTTTTCTGCTAAAAAAATAAAGGGATAAGCTAACAAAATTAAAAGTGAACTTGCAAGTATTGGGAGATACATTATTTTTTGAGATAAAATCTTATCGGTTCCCATTAATAAATTAAAAGAAACAAAAGCCGACGCGTAAAAAAATAAAACGACAAGAGCTGATGTCAATAATTCTTTTCTGTTCCGCATTTCAACAACGCTGAAAATGGTTCCCATACCGGTAACTAATTGTATAAAGACAAACTGAAATTTATCTGCGGTAAAAAAGGAACAAAACATTATTGTAATTAAAAAAGTAAATAATGCGGTACGGCTATCGAAAAATATCCTGACTAAAATAGGTATTAACGCAAATGGCAGAGCGGAGAAAAATAAAATACCTTGCGGGGCAATTATTTTTGAAATAACTACCGATAAAACCACAATGATAAAAATAAAAGTAACTTGCCTTGCCTGACCAAAAATATTTTTACGGAAAAAAGCAAGGTATAACATTAAAATTCCCAATAACAATGCGCTTATAATTAATTTACCAATGTAATTTCTGAGATCACTTTCTTTTGTCCTGCCTTGCGAAACGAGATATTCGCTAATGATCTCTCTTTTTTGGGGTGTTATTTCATCCAAATAATTTATTAAAATATCGCCGGTGTTAACTGCTGTTTTATATACTGAAATATGTTCGAGACTATTTTTAAGTGTGGATTCAGAAAGGGATTTATCATAGAAAACAGTTATTGATAAATATTTAATGCAGTTTTCAAGGACCTTTTCTTTTTCCGGTTGGTTAACTAATGTGTTTTGAAAATAATTAACTGCTTTATCGATTGTGAAAAAGCCTGAGTATTGTTCTTGCATGGCTTCACCGCTTTTCACTACATAAATGGAATTATGCAGATCACTCTCCTCTACTCTTTCGATCACACCATTTTCATAAACGGTGTCTAAAAGTAATTTTGTTTTTTTGTATACAACATTGCCGGGTGAATTTTTTATTAATTCATTAAGCTCAGTTAATTTTGCATCGCGCTCTTTACTGTTTTCTTTAAAGTATAATGGTGAGGATCTGGTGACTGAATTTTGCTCAGTTTTTATTTCTGCATCTGATTTTTGTAAATAGAAATCTTTTTCTGCCACTAAATTCTTATACGGCCAAATTTTTAAACCTTTAATTGAATTTAAGGAGTAAGAATATTTTGAAGGCAATAAAAACGAAATGATCAGAATTGAAAATGCATACAATACGATCTTGTATACCAACGAATGTTTATCGCGTATAAGGCTGAATAAATTCACTCTTACAAAGTAAAAACTTAGCCCTTTACCTGAAGTAACCTGAGGTTTATCTTATTAACAGAACCGTTTTAATTAAAAGAGTAAACGTATTGCAAACTCGTGGTGCGCGGTGCTTCAATTTTCATTGGCCGTAACGAATAATCGGCATTGAGCAGATTGCTTACAATAAATGAAATTTTATGGTGTTCAGTTGCCCTGAATCCTAAACGGAAATCAATAACCTCGAAGCCAAAATGGGTGCGCCAATAATTTGTTGCTTTGATCTCATAAAAAAAGTTTGAGGCATTACCGGTTAATTGTTCCAGATCAACAAAAGCTTTATCAATATTTTGCATGCGACTATAATACCTGTAACTAAAACCAACCGAGAATTTAAATATCCTTACTTCAATATCCGATTTAAACATATGCTTGAATCTGTATTTTAAAATATTGTCGGTAGTATCCATACTTGCTTTTTTATAACTCAAAACTGAGCCAGGACCTAATCCTCCAATAGCCTGAGTACGAGCATACACACTATCGGGAGTTAAACAAACAGGTTCAACATAAGTGTAACCGATCAAAGCCATTATCCCGAATTTTTTATTGGCTTCGTTTGAACTTATCGCCATCGAAATATCAACTCCTCTAACTCTTGAATCGCCGGTATTTAAAAACTTAAATCCTATTAACGCAACACTTGGATCCCATACACCAAACAAATATTCGATGGTATTCCTATAACGCTGTTCAAAACCTGCGATATCCAAATACCCTTTCACACCGCCAATTTTAAATCCTTGTTTTACGCCCATTTCAAAACTTTTGCTTGTCTCAGGTTTCAGATCTGGGTTAGGAAATACACCAAATAAACCGGCTTTGGTTGTAATATATCTTTCGGTAATTGTTGGATAACGGAAACCTTGTCCGTACGAAGTTCTAACCCATGTGCCTTTTAAAACTTGCAAACTTGCTCCTGCTCTGAAAATTGGCGCCACCACACTTTGTAAATTATTCATTTTAAAATATTCGTAGCGCACACCGCCGGAAATATTTAAAACGTTCCATAATTTTTTATCTAACTGAATAAAACCGGAAACATTCACAATTTTATTATCCGGTGAACCACTCGAAACATATAAGCGAGAATGCGATGAAGAAATATTTCCCACAACACCACCAATAAATGCAAGATCAATGTTTTTAAATAAACGCTGCAATTGGTACTGACCATAATACATTGTGCCTTTATTGCTTTGATTATTTGAAATAACATTATCTGTATGAAAAATGCGCGTAACTAAACTATGGCTAATTCCTTTTCCGGGATTATAATTAATGAACGGATCGATATTAAATAAAGTTTGATTCTGTAAAAATACGGCGCCGGGATAGCCACGATATAAACCATTCGAATCGTTTAACCAAGCCATTACCATGTTTGTTTTATTTAACATGAAATTTCCATTTACACCGGCATTTAATCCGACGATTTTTTTGAAACGGTAGCGCAAATTAAAATTCATGCGGCCACGCGCTTTCATCATATCTTGATTATTAAATGTAGCAATGGTATCACTAATTTGTAAAGCAGTTTTTAAATCGGAAGGAATATATTTTGCGGGAGGCGGCGGACCGATATACCCTTGATCAACATTTAAATTACCACCAATAACAAAATCGAAATTATTTTTAATGATGCGTGAATGTAAAAAATTTAAATTAGTGTAACCGGGAATTGATTTATCGTACCAATTATCTGCGGGCAAATTCGGCCGGCTGTATTCACCGAAAGAATAATTTATAATTGTTTTAGGTTTGCTTCGAGGATAAGCAGTACGGATATTTATAACACCATTTAAAGCTGAAGAACCGTATAATACAGATGAAGCACCTTTAATGATCTCTACCTGCTCAATATTTTCAATGGGAATATAATTCCATTCCGGCCGTCCTGCATCGCCACTCAATAATGGAATTCCGTCAACAACAATAGCCACACGACTACCAACTCCAAATGTAAAACCACTGCCACCACGAATTTGCGGATCGTTATCAATAATGGAAACGCCAGGGGCTTGTTCTAAAGCAGTTTCGATGCTAGTTGTATTTTTATTTTTAATCAGATCGGATTTTATAACTTCCATCGACACCGTAAGTTCTTCTAGTTTCTGCTCGAATTTACCGGAAGACACAACAACAGTTTCGAGCATTTTTGCGATGGGTTTTAGGGTAATATTAAGTTCCGTTATTTTTGCCGGAAAAACATTTACTTCGAATGTATCGCTCTTTAAACCAACAAAAGCGCAAATTACTTTATATGAACCGGAATCCAATTCGAGTGTAAAATTTCCGTTAATATCAGTTGCGGTTCCTTTAGACAGATCTTTTAATAATTGGATCGTAGCACCCGGTAAACTTTCTTTAGTGTCGTTATCAGCAATACTTCCTTTTAAAGTACCTTTTTGCTGGGCAAATGTTATTTTAGAAAAAATAACAAAGAGAACAATTATTAAAAAACGCAGCTTCATATTTATAAAACAAAAATCCGCTCCCTTTAAAGAAAGCGGATCTTCATCAGGTTCATTAAAGTTATTCTATAATAAATTTACCAGATTTTTTATAATCCGGACCAATAACTTGATATAAGAATAAACCGCTGTTTAAAGTAGAAACATCAAACGAGTTTACTTTGCTGGCTTCAACTTTAAATGAAGCAACTTGTTTACCTGTAAGATCAAAAATAATAAGGCTAGCAAGATCTTCGTTACGGTTTGTAAAATCTACAAAAACAGTTTTATCGTGAGAGAAAACTTTTATAGCAACATCTTTATTTGATTCGTTAATTTTAGTTGAGTTGTAGATAACTCCGATATCATCTAACCATAATTTACTTCCTGTAATAGTGGTTGCTTGATTAGCAGACGAGGTAACATTTATCATAATATGAGTTGGAATTGCCGCAGACGTTAAAGTAAATGATACACTAAAACGTTTCCAAACTGCTGACGTACCTGTTGGTCCAACCCATAATGCATCACCAATTTTATTCGCCAAACATGCAGCATGATAAGTTGTTGGTGTTTCCGGATCAAAATAATCAGAAGTATGTAAAATGGCTCTCACTTTAGGTTGCTCACCTGCACCGCCAGACAAATATTGATAATAACCAACTAAACTATCCGGACGTCCGGTAAAATTCATGTAACGTTTATCAGTTGCAGTACTATAATTAACTGTGCCAATATATCCATCAGTTTTAGTAAGTGTTGGCGCATTAATTACGCCGGTTGTAACGGCGCCATTAACTGCAGTACCAAAATAACTTATCGTTTCAACACGCACTGAAGCAGTACCCGTGTGTACAATGGCATTATCTTTGAAACAAATTGGTGACGCTAATTGCGCTGTACTTGAACCTGATTTGTTGGAATACCAACCTGTAGGTTCACCGGCAACTCCGGGTGAAACATTTCCCCACATTTCAAAACCTGCGTTCGAAATAGTTGTTTGTGCAAATGCACTTAGGGATAATGAAATTGAAAGTAAAGTAAATGTTCTTTTCATAAGGGGTTGTTTTTGTTACGTAAAAATAAATAAATCAAGGTCCAATTACATAGCCATACGGCTAAAATATTAACTAGTTCGTCTTATTAATTATTCTGAGCGAGCTTTCACCTATAACCTTAAAGGCAGTACGACGGTTCTTTTGGTGAGCGGCTTCAAATTCAGGGCTCTTTGGTACCATTTTATTAATATCAGATTCCGGAATTATCGGTTGTTTCTCGCCCCATCCTTTAGCGATCAAACGGTCTTTCTTAATTCCTTTCAATATCAGGTAATCAACACAAGACTGTGCGCGTGCCTGTGATAAACGTTCGTTGTATGCATCATTACCGCGCGCATCTGTGTGAGCATTGATAGCAACATTTAAGTTATCATTCAGATTCAGGAGATCAACGATCTTATCCAAATTCTCTTTTGATTTCGGGCGTAGAGTTGCTTTATCAAAATCGTACTCGATACCTTCAATTTCAACTTCACCGTCAGGAATTTTACTTAAGTAACCATCCCACTCAAGGTGTGTAGTTTCAGTTAAGCCTTTGGTGACCCTGCTTCCCTTATCAGCCAAATATTTTGTTTTTTGTGCCTTTAAAAAGAATTCTCTGTCTGGCTTTAAAGGTGAAGAGTAATATCCTTTTTCATCTGTAACAACATAAATGGGATCATCTTCTCCGTGCACATCACTGATAGTAACAAGCGCGCCGGGGATCGGATCATTTGTGATCGCATCAAAAACATAACCACTTATATCAAAAAATATTGGCGCGTTTTGAAATTCATAAATATCATAACAACTTCCGCCTTCACAGGGCTCTCTGTCGCTGGCGAAAAAACCACGCTGCTGGGTTCTTTCCATTATAAAGTAAGCATCGTCTTTGCTCGAGTTAAAAGGTCCGCCAATATTCTTTGGAAATGCATAGATCGAATCATCAACATTAAAAGATGCTTTAAAAATATCTAAACCACCCATACCCGGTAAACCATTTGAAGCAAAGTATAAAGTATTTGAAACATTATGGTAGAATGGCGACATCTCATCACCCGTTGTATTTATTTGTCTGCCTAAGTTTTTTGGGGGACCAATAAGTCCATCCTCATCAATAACACAAACCCATAGATCAAAACCACCGAAACCACCGGGGCGGTTTGATGAATAAAATAAACGCGTGCCATTAAAATTTACAAAAGGATGCATTGATTTTTTACCTGGTACATTTACATTCTCACCTAACTTAAATGCCTCGAAGAATTTTCCATCGGTCATTTTTGCCATGAAAATAAATACTTCATCGCGGTTCACTTCACTCCATCTTGTAAATAACATTACCTCATCGGGCGTAATATAACCTGCACCTTCATGCAAAACAGAATTAACCGGGCGACCGAAGTTAATTGGTCGTTGCCAGATACTATCTAAATATTCTGTATAATATAGGTCACAAAGATATTTTGAGTCTTGTTTGTCAGGATCATTTACTACTCCATTACGGCGTGCGCTGGTGAAAATAATTTTATTTGGATTAAGATAATATTGAGGAGCGAAGTTAGCAGTTCCCTTATTAAATATTAATGTGTCGAACATTTTTACAATTACCTCACGCTTTACGTTCGACATTGTATCTAAAGCAAAATAACAACTTGATTCTTTTTTCTCAGCAATTGCCATTAAAGAATCATTCTCCGGCGTATGTGTTACATACTCATCAAATTCAACTAAAGCTTCGTTATATCTTTTTAAAGACATTAAGGACAAGCCATAAAAATATCTTGCATCAGGATAAGCATTTCTTTCGACACAAGTTTTATAAACTCTTGCTGCATTTTTATAATCAGCATTTAAACGGTAAGAATGTGCGAGTTTCCAATTCACATAATCAATACTTGTAATGGGATTAAATTTAGGAGTCGGCTTTTTTTTGCGCGAAGTATCGGTTAATGTTATTTGAGTGCTGTCTTTTTTAACTTGTGTTGAATCTTTTTTCGGTCTCCTTAATTGCAGTTCAGGAACTTTCACTAAAGATTTTAATTTAAGGTTAACCATTTGTGCTTCGTAAGGCAACACAAAAATATCTAACACAGTAGTATCATCTAAAACTTTTGCGTAATACGTTGCAGCAGTAGCCCAATCTTTTGCTTTGTAAGCATTTTCGGCTGTGAGCATCCATAATTTTTTCGATTGCCCGAAAGAAATACTGCATAAAGCAATTAACATAACAACAGCCAGTTTTTTTGTCTGGTTGCCATTATTAAAAAATTTGCTGATCAAATTATGTATGTGAAAAAGGGGATGTTGGGATTTCATAAAATTACAAACGAGGACAATTTCTTACGTCTTTTAAATTTTTCTTGCCTGCTAAATAAGTAAATGATAATTCAAATGCTCCACGTGTTTTAGAAGCAGTTTTTAAAGTAGATGTATTAAAGTCGTAACCCATTTTAAAAATATAATTGTCTTTTCTGAATCCTGCATAAACGATACTTGCATCAACAGCTCTGTAAGTAAAGCCTGCTAACAAGAAAAACTTATCACTTTTAAAATAATATCCGGCATCCAAGGAATAAGTTTGTTCAAAGGCAGTTCCTTGCGACATTACCAAGATCTTTGGTATTACATATAATAACTCACTTATGTTAACCCTTATACCTGCATGTCCGTAAAAACGAATTGGTAAATGATTAGCCTGATCGAAAAAAGTTTCTTTAGGTTGGGTTAAGTTAAATGCTGAAACACCCAAAAACGGATTAAGGCGTGATTGTTGTTTTGCAAAGAAATATAATAATCCGGCATTTAATTGCGGTAAGATCTGTGATTGACGTGTAAATTTTTCGTTGGTAGGTAAGCCGGTATCAAAACTTCCGCCATTGGTTGATGTGTATTGACTATCGAAAGTGTAAAGTTTATACTCAACAGATTTTTGAGTTATACCGCCTTGTATTCCAAATGCTAAATGATGAAACTTCTTTTTATCTAACGGAACAGTATAGGAAGCAGATAACATTCCTTGAAAAACATTATAGTTACCAATACCCGCACGCATTTCAATTATCTGAATACCAAAACCCCATTTACCTTTTGGCATATCGGCACTTATTAACGCTGTGTTATACGGTTTGTACGCAACCGAATTCCATTGATTACGGTATTGAGCATGCACTCTGAATTTTGCATCAATAACTCCGGTCATTGCCGGATTTAAAAACAACGGAGCAGCATCGTATAATGACAAATGGAAATCCTGCGCTTTGGATGTTCCAATACTTAAAATCCCAATTACTATATAACTAAATATCTTTTTCATTACCCGCTTATCTTAAAATTGTGACATCCCCCGTTTTCCTGACGGATTTGTTGTTATACATATCTACATCCAGCACCCAAACATAAACTCCAACAGGACAATCCTGACCTCTTAGTTTTCCATCCCAACCATTTTTCTGTTCGGTTGCTTCAAATATTTGTTCGCCCCAACTGTTGTAAACTCTGAAATGCATTTTTTCGAAAGGACCTCCTTTTACAAATAAGAAATCGTTACTGCCATCTCCGTTAGGTGAGAACGCTGTTGGTACTAATGGTAATAATGTTACCTCGATTGGTTTTGTAATTGAATCGCGACAACCATTAGCATCAACTACAGTTAAGGTAATGTAATAATTTCCCTGATTAAGAAAGAAGTGCGTTGGATTCTGAACAGCTGCGCCAGTGGAGTCACCAAAATTCCAATACCAATTTACAAGAGTACCAACCGGTGTAGAAAAATCGGAAAAATAAACTGTTTCAAGAGCAAGAGTTGGATTATTAGTTAGTCCAAATTCTGCGGTTGGCTGAGGGTTTACATTAACAGGTTTCGTGATTAAATTTTTACATCCTTTGCTGGAAGTTACAATTAAAACAACATTATATAAACCGGGTAAAGCATAAATATGCGGTGGATTTTTATTTATTGTATCTTTTCCGGTATCACCAAAATTCCAATTCCATCCTACAATATTTCCGGGATTTACAAAAGAGGCATCCTGAAATGAAGCAGGGAGTCCTTGACAAGCATTATTAAAAATAAAATCTGCAACAGGTAATGGATTAATAACAATTGGTTTTACAACTGTATCCATACAACCATTAGAAGAAGTGACACTATAAGTAACATAATAAGTTCCGGATAAAGAATAAGTATGCGGATTAATTAATGTACCCGGAGCAGAAGTTGGGAATCCTTCTCCAAAATAAATTGTATTAGTGATAACAGGACCTAAAGTTGAAGCATCAGTAAAATTAACCTGAGCGTTGACGCAAGCTGTACCAATATTAAAATTAGCAACCGGTGAAGTTTTAAAAATAATTTTTACAGAATCGGAAACATTAGTACAACCCTGACTATTATTTGTAACCAGCGAAAAAGTAACTGAGCCACTTAATATATCTGCAGCACTAGGAATATAAGTAGTTGATAAAGCAGCATTCGTTGGTGTAAAAGTTCCGGTTCCGCTTACCGGGAACCATTGTATTGCTCCAGTATAATTTGTAACGGTACCATTTAATATTATGGTTGTGTTATCGCAAACCGAAGCGTTAATACCTGCACTTATAACAGGTAATTTTAAAAAGCAAATTTCCATTGTGTCGGTTTCACTTACTGTACAAATGCCTTGTGCAGCGATTACGAATTTTACACATCCGGCTAAAAGATCTGCCGGAGTTATTGTATAATTAGTGACAGGCGAATTAGGATTACTAAATGCACCTGTACCGCCAATAGTTGTCCAGGTTGGTGTTGTTGGTGCACTATTAAATGTTGAAGTACCACTAAAAGAAATAACACCGCCGGCAATATTCGGGCAATAAGTAGAATCAGATCCTGCGCTTACAATTGGTTTAGGATAAATATTAATGTTTAATGTACTTGAAACGGAAGCGCATAAACCATTGTTAGTAGAGGTAAGAGTTAATGTTACAACACCACCAATTACAAGTTCTGTTGCACTTAAAACATAATTAGTATTAAACGTTGTATCTGTAGGCGTAAAATAACCACCACCATTTGTCGACCAAATACCAGTGGTACTACCACCCGTAATAGTTGAACCAATAATTGCAATCGTTGGGGTATTTGTACACACATTAATATCAGGTGGTGTTAAAACAGATGGTGGATTTGTAAAATTGATCACCACAATATCATTAGCAGGCGCACATCCTCCAGTTGAGGTTAGCGTTAAGGTTACAGTTCCGGTAGAGGCGTCTGTTGGTGAAGGTGTATAAGAAGTATTCGCAGTAGTTACAGGAAAGAACGCGCCTGTTCCACCCGTCCAGTTTTGTCCGGGAGCACCCGTAACAGTTCCGTTAATCAATACGGGCGTTAAATTATTTTTACATCGTGTAATAACTGAAGGTGTAGCTGTAACCACAGGGGCCTTTACAATATTTAGAGTAACATAATCACTTACGTTTTTACAATTACCAACTGATGTAAGTGTGAATGTTAAAGAACCACCGGTAAATAACTGACTTGGAGTAAGCGTATAGATCATGCTTACTGTTGTAATGGATGAAGTATAAATTGTTGGGCTAACTGTTCCAGTTGGTGTTTCCCAAATTCCGGTAATTGCACCGCCTGTAATTGTACCAGTTAAAGCAACTGTATTACTTGCAGCACATACGGTAAAATCAGGACCTGCATTGTTAAGCACTTTCCTTCTGAATGTTGACATATAATGGAATAATCCACCCGTTGTTGTATTACCATTAATAATACCTAAAGCAAATACATCTGTACTGTTTCTAATTTCGTGAGCACCAATTGGCATTACGCCAATAGCAAATTGTTTTTGTGCTCCCATCCAGGCGCCGGCAGTACCTGGAACAACTGTAAAATCAGCAGCAACCAATAATGCAGGGTTACCATCTATAGTAAAATTTCCTTGGTTACCTGTTTTACATACAACGTTCAATAAAAATGGCTGTGTGTTATTTCTTGAGAAAACCACCGTATCTGAACCTGCACAATCTAACGGTGGTAAGATAGCTCCACCTGCTTCACAACCATACCCACTAGTTTGCCATAAATACACCGGCTGTGTTGCCGATATGAATGCGAGCGGATTGGTCATTGGATATTGTTTAGTATCGCCTTTATTTAAAGTATAGGTACTTGCAACCCCATCATTAATTGTTATTTGAGTAAAATTAGTAGTTGCTACCACAAATATACTTTCAACCGAAGCAGGAAACATAAATCCAAGATTCGCTATATAAGAATCTCCTACTACATCAACAGGCACAATTTGGTCGCCAATTAAATCGAAACAACCACCACCCGGCGTGTTCACTGAATCATCGGCAACTGTTATTGCGATAGCGTTATTAGATACAACAATGGTTCCACCTAGGTTTTGGCCCGGTGTTAAAGTAGTAGTTGCTTGTGTTACGTTTTCAACTGTATAAACATCACCATAACCCATTGCAATACTATATGTAATATTGGCAGGGTGACCAACAACATTACATCGCGGGGTTATCCAAACGATCGTTCCCGGCATTGTAGAAACAATGTTTATTTGTTGCTTTGGCTGGGAGATAATTGCATCTCCATTAAGATCGCCTCCAAGAGTCTGGTTTTTCCAAGTATTTTGAAAAGGACACACGAATTCAGTTCCCAATCCGTTTTGTCCTTTCATGGAAAATGTTTCCGGATTATAAAATGTTGGGGCTCTTGTTACAACATCATATACAACTGTAATTCTCCCCGATGAAGTGATTTTTAATCCATAAGGTAGAACAGTATTGGCAGGACGAGACTCTAAAGAATCGTAACCGAAATTAGTTGGACCCGCTGCAGCATCCCTCCAAAAAGTATAATCAAAAGCGCGTGATGCCGGAATGGTAAAAGTAGTATCATATTTATTCGGCAAAATGGCTCCGGGTTGTCTTACACGAACAACTGTACCGGCGTCACCCGCAATATGAACTTTAATTGGATCACGCCAAGTATGATCAGGTGTTACCCAAGGTGCTGCAAACCAGAAAACAGTATCTATCTGCGAAACCAAAGGAGTGATCTTCAGTAAAAAGAACAGAACAAATACTATAAGTTTAATTTTTTTCATTTTATGTATTATAAAAATTAGTCTTTATTAGGTTTTGTTTCATCGGGTTTTTTAGGTTCCGATTCGTTTTTATTCTCTTGTTTGTTTTCGGGATTAACTTCTTGTTTTTTATCTAATTCCTGCGGAGTTGTTTTCTTGTTCTTTAAACTTTGTTTAATACTGTTATCCTTGATCTTAAATTGTTCTTCATCCACATTCACAACTTTCTTTTTAATGAAATTATAATTCAAACATAATTCATGTCCGCCTTGATTATATTTTTTTATAGAGGTTAAAGAATAATCGTAAGCATAAGCGACATTCAGTTTTTTAATGACTTGTATTCCAACTAAAAAACCGATTGCATCTTTATCGCGGTAATTAACAGCGAACCACACCATATCTTTTATGGTTAGTTTCAAGTTATACTCTAATTGCACAGGAACGGGATCGTTGTATTTTAATAATATGGAAGGTTGCAGTCCGAGATCTTTACTCAATTTAATATTATAGCCAATAACCGAATAATAATGCGGTGTTAATTTTCCTGTAGGGTTTTTCCATCTGATCTTATTATTCAGCATGTTCATGTCTGATAAGCCAAAGAAAAAACGTTCTCCTCTTAAATAAATTCCCGCATTAGCATCTAGAATGTTTGCGTTTAAAGTGCTTCCTGTTAAATAATCATCACCTTTATCATAGGCTCTCACATCATACAATCTAACAGTATATTGTTTTAATCCTGCCGATAAACCAAAACCTAATTTTGTTTTTTTATTTATCTTAACATGGTAGGCAAATGTTGCATAAGCTGTATTGGTTGTTATTAATCCTGTTTTATCTGAAACCACTAAACCTCCAACGCCAACATTTTTTGCTTTTTTAAGCGGAGCATTCATTGATATTAAAAAAGTTTTTGGAGCACCTTCAAAACCCGCCCATTGATTCCGGTAACTTAAATTTGCCTGGGTGTACGGCTGCGCGCCTGCCACTGCAGGATTATAAGCGTACATGTTTAATAAGTAATTTGTGTACGCCGATTGCTGCTGTGCATGAACCGAAACAGATCCTGTAACAGTGATAATAATGAGCGCTATTTTAAAGATCTGTTTCATTACTTCATTAACAATAAGGTTCCTTTAAAAATATTTTCATCATCTTTCTTAAGTGGATCCATAAGATTGATTATGTAATAATACGACGCAACAGGTAACGGTGCTCCTTTATAGGTTCCATCCCATGCATTGCTATATCCTTTCGAGAAAAATAAACGTTGTCCCCATCTGTTATAAATTTCAATTTCAGCATTAGGGTAATAAATATCTATAAAATCCAAACGCCAGATATCGTTTTTACCATCATTATTAGGAGAAATTGCGTTCGGAATTAATTCTGCAATTTCATTTATAACTGTTGATATTTTAATATACGCTTTGGCTGTATCGCTGCATCCAAACTGATCCTGCACAACCTGAAGAACTGTATATATCCCGTTGGAATAATAAACATTACTAGGATTTTGAATATTACTTGTATTTCCATTAGGATAATCAAAATTCCAGAACCAGTTAACTGAATTGGAAGATGTATCGGTAAACAAAACATTTGAACCAATATTAAATCCACCACTGTTTGAAAAAATAAATCCGGCGTTAGGTCTTGGTGTAATAGTAATTGTTTTGATTGAAGTTGAAGTACAGCCCTTTGTACTTGTGATCATCAATGTAATGTTATATGTACCGGGAAAGTTAAAGACCTGCGATGCGTTTGGTGTTGTTGGTGCGCCTAATCCGGCAAGATCCCATTGATAAGTACAGCCGCTAAGTAAATCCGGAAGAGCAATATTTGAACTATCCTTAAAATTAATTTGTAAAGCTGACCCTGTACACAAACGGTTATAATTCCAAAACACATTAGGTAAATTACTAACGGTAACAGGCTTACTGATGGTATCGTAACAATTAAAAGAATTTTGTACAATTAAAGTAACTGTATAAGCGCCTGCAGTAGCAAAAGTATGTGAAGGACTAACTAAAGTAGAAGTTGGAGTTGCGTCACCGAAAGACCAATTCCACCCTGATAAAGATCCGGCGTTTGGTAATGATGAACTGGTAAATGAAGTTGCTACATTTAAACAAGCCGTGTTACATGTAAACGTAGCCGTTGGCTTATTTATAAAGTTTAATGTTATTTGATTACTAACTGCTAAACAGTTTCCGTTGTTGGTTGATGTTAAAGTTAGAATTAGTGAACCACTTGCTAACTCACCAGCAGTTGGAACATAACTTGGCGTTAGAACAGTATTAGTTGGCGTAAACGCTCCTGCTCCCCCACTCCATATACCTGTTGATGAACCTCCAGTAACAACACCATTAAGCTGTGTAACATAATTATTTTTACAAATACTTAACGGAGCTCCTCCTGCACTTACCGTAGGAGACGGTGTGAAGTTTACCATTATACTATCGGTAACCGGTAAACAATTACCGTTGTTAGTTGATGATAAATATAATATTATAGATCCGGAAGAAACATCACCCGAACTCGGTAAATAATTAGTGTTTAACTGAACATTATTCGGATTAAATAATCCTGTTCCTGTTGTAGTCCATTTACCCGATAAACTTGCACCTGTAACTGTTCCTGATAAAGCTACTGAAGGATTATTTGCACAACGTATAATTGAGGTAGGACCCGCATTTACTGATGGAGGTTTGGTATAGGTAACCACCATTGTGTCTCTTTCAATATTACAAAAACCATTGTTGGTTGATTGTAAAATGAATTTTATGATTCCTGCTGCAGTATCTGCACTTGCAGAAATATATTGCGGACTAAACACTGTTGTTGTTGGCGTAAAAACACCAGAACCTGTTGTTGACCATAAACCGGTATTACTGCTGCTGATTACATTTCCTACAAGAGTAATAGTAGCGTTGTTACCACAAATTATCTGATCGAAACCGGCAGTTACGATCGGAGCCGGATTTACGGTTAAACTAATTGTGCCAATACTTGAAGGACAAGGTCCGGTTGAAACTAAAGTCAAAACAATATTGGTATCAAGATTACTTGGAATGTATGTATTAGTTAAGGCTGTTGATCCTGCGCCAAAAGTTCCGAAACCGCTGGTCGACCAAACACCTGTAAGATTACCTCCACCAATTAAGCCTGTTAATGGAAAAATTGTGTTTGCACAAGTGGTTGCCGTTGCAGGACCAGCAATTGAAAATGGATAAGCTGCCCATTCCGAATGATAAGCGTATGTGCTACCTCCGGCATTAGAACCCTGATGTGTTCCGAAACCATAAATATCGCCCGGATTTGAAATGATATTATAAGAGCCTACAGGGATTTGCGTTGTTGTATAATAAATTTTAGCTGCAACAACATTTCCTCCGGTACCGGGAACAACAGAAAATGAAGAAGCACCAATGGGCTGAGAAACAGAATTACTTAATAAAGTAAAATTACCCTGATTCCCATTTCTGGTAAAAACATTAATAGCTAAAGTATCTGAAGTTGTACGTGTAAACGAGGTTGAATAAGTACCTGCACAATAAAAGTGTGGAACTTGTGCACCGCTTAATTTACAACCATGTGCGCTTACGTGTAAAACATAAACAGGTTTTGTTGATTGTATATAAGTGAGTGGTTGCGAAATATTAGAGCTATAAGTTTCACCTGTATTAATTAAAGTTTGAACAGTTGATGTGCCGTTATAAATAGTTAAGCTGGTTGAATTAACTGTGGCAAGAATAAAAAATTTATCGCCATCCGATAAACTTTTTTCGATAACAAAATCATTACCGGCAAAATTTGAATTTGTGATTTGATCAGCAACCGTACTGTTACAACCGCCATTTACTAAGTTGGAAGAAGAAATTGTAATTGCCACGGGTTTGTTAGCCGATACAATTGAACCTGCTAATTTTGTTGGTGCCAATGTTGTGGTATCCTGACAACTATATGATTCTCCTGCCTGAAGAATAACTAGAAATGAAACATCTTTTACGTGCCCAACAATATTTGCCCGGGGTGTAATTAAAACAGAAGTATTATTTTGTGTTGCAACAATATCAATTGCAGAAGTAGATCGTGGATTTGTTGTTGGCGTTGGCATTGCAGTACGCCATTGGTTTTGAAAAGGTGTATAAAAATCAGTTCCTACTGCTTTTTGTCCTTTAAGACTTAGCATTTCTTTATTTGTAGCTGACTTTATTGCATATACAACAGAAACACTAGTTGTCGCACTTATATATATACCTCTATTTAGAACCGAATTAGCTGGCGTGTTTTCAACTGTTGCAATAAATGTGGTTAAATCAATTGAATCAACTGTAAATGCTGGAATTACTTTTGTAATAGGAACGAAAGCTCCGTTTGCAGGTTGTCTTAAATAAACTGTACTTGGTGTATTATAAGTAGTGAAGTACATTTTTATAGGACTTTGTCCGAGGCCGGAAGCCATATCAGGAGCAACAAACCAAAAAGACGTATCTATTTGTGCTTCAAATTTTAAGAATCCAATAAAAAGTAAAAAAAGTAAGTAAAAACGCTTCATTATCCCTCGAATAATCGTTTAAAAATTTCGTCTAAATTAAAAAAAAATATGATATTTTAACTATAATTTTTTCAAATAATACCATAAATTCACAAAAAACATGCCAATAAACCGCCAAATCATAGAACCTTTTAAAAATCTTGAACTTTTAGCCAAAAAGGTAGTGGAAGGGTTTATTACAGGGCTTCATAAAAGTCCTTTCCATGGTTTTTCTGTTGAATTTGCCGAACACAGACTTTATAATACCGGAGAAAGTACGCGTCATATCGATTGGAAATTGTTTGCCAGAACGGATAAATTATTTGTAAAAAGGTATGAAGAGGAAACTAATTTAAGATGCCAGATCGTTATAGACACCTCATCCTCAATGCTTTTCCCCCTAGATTCTGAAAATAACAAATTAAATTTTTCGGTTTATGCAGCAGCCGCTTTGAATGAATTATTAAAACAACAAAGAGACGCAATTGGCCTTACTTTATTTAATAATATGGTAAACTTACATTTGCCCGCAAAAGGAAGCCCTGCCCAACAAAAACTCATTTTTGCCAGTCTGGAAGAATTATTGAATTCAAAACAAACCGAAGAAAAAAAAGGGACCTCAGCAATAAAAGCTTTACATCAAATTGCAGAAATAATTCACAAACGTTCTCTTGTAATTATTTTTAGTGATATGTTCGAAAGCGATGGAGATAATGAAGAACTTTTTTCTGCTCTCCAGCATTTAAAATACAAAAAACATGAAGTCGTTTTATTTCACGTGAACGACAAACAAAAAGAATTGGATTTTGATTTTGAGAACCGTCCGTATAAATTTATTGATCTGGAAAGCGGTGAAGAAATAAAATTAAACCCCAGTCAAATAAAAGAAAACTACATTACTTCTATTACGAATTTCACTAACGCATTAAAATTAAAATGCGGACAATATCACATTGATTTTGTAGAAGCAGATATTAATAAAGGCTTTGATAGTGTTTTATACACTTACCTGGTGAAAAGACAAATGATGATGAAGTAGTTTTAGATCTTCAGACCAATTATACAAACATCGTCAACTTGCTCTAAATTTCCTCTCCAGCTTTCAAAGGCTGCATCCAGCTTTTGCTTTTGAGTTTCCATTGGTAAATTACTATTGGTCAATAAAAAATCTTCCAATTGTTTGTACTTGAATTTCTTTCCTTTCGGTCCGCCGAACTGATCAGCAAAACCGTCTGTGAATGTGTAAACAACGTCGCCCGG
>JANYCL010000183.1 GCA_025360355.1 Sphingobacteriaceae bacterium | reverse complement strand
GACTCCAAGTGCTGTTGTAAATCTTGTTGGCAATGGCGACACCATAAAATTTGATGGGGGTGTTTATTTGAACGATCCTGTTATCTGGATAAAAAAAGATCTTGTGTTCATTGGTTTAGGAACAGGACTTAACCGAAGTATTATGAGATGGAACGGCGGCGATATTGCCAATGGAAAAGGACTATGGGTATTTTCAAATCCTGCTGTTACAGGAAATGCAACTGTCGATAACATTGTATTTGAAGGAGCAAGGGTTTCAGATCCTAATGGTGGCAACGGAGCCGGCATTCGTTGTCAGGCAAAAGATCTAACCATCCGTAATTGTTTATTTAATTCTTGTCAGAATGGAATTTTAGAGGGCGGCGGTTATTCTAATGCTGTGGTAACAATTCAAAATACTGAATTTTATAATAACGGTTATGAATTCATTGGCAATCCAACTTTTTCGGGATACGAACACAATATTTACATAAGTGCACAAACAGATAGTTTATTGGTAAAGAATTGTTATTTCCATGATCCGCGCGGAGAAGCAAACAGTTTAAAAACACGCGCGCAAAAAAGTTATATCTTATATAATTTGATTGACGAGGCCAACGGACAAGGAAGTTGGGAAGTAAATATTGCGCAAGGCGGATTAAGTATCATTATTGGAAATACAATTATACAGGGAGCGAACAGTATCAATCATGGTATTGTAAGTTATGATGCGGCTACAAATCCAATTGAAGATTTTTATTTTATGAATAATACGGTTATCAATAAATATACTTCAACATCTTTCAGATATTTTAGCGTGATCCCAACAAGCGGCATCAATAAGTTTAAGATCTATAATAATATTTTTGCAAAGGCACTAACTGCAAACATGAGTAATTTCATTTCAGGAACATTAGGTCCGGCACTAGATACACTCGCCAACCGAATTCTTGTTGACTATACAACAGTAGGTTTTGTAAATGCTTCCGCAAATGATTTTCATTTAACTTCCGGAGCTTTATCATTCATAAATAATTGTGCAACTGCAGGAACTGCTTCAAATGGATTTTCTTTATTACCACTGAACGAGTATGTAACTTTTACAACTTCGCTGGCACCGAGAACAATGATCGGGCCCTTTAATGATATTGGTGCTTACGAATATAATTCAGGACTAAAAGTTATTGAAAATCTATTTACAGATAAGATCATTTCCGTTTATCCAAATCCGGCGAATGATCATTTTGTCGTTGATCTTAAAACTAATTCGTTCAATTCTTCAATAATAATTTATGATGTTTTAGGAAAAGAAGTAATGCGCGAAAAACTTTCATCAGCCAAAACTACTATTCAGCACAATTTACAAAGCGGTATTTATTTTTACAACATTTTATCTGATTCGAAAAAAAGTGGCAACGGAAAATTAATTATTCAGTAGATGTTTTCTGAAATATTATTTAGTATTTTTTGGTCTAACGTTTCTCTCAATATATTTCTCCGTAGGTAAAAGCGATTGCTGGATCTTTCTGGCATAATTAATACTATCAACAATTTCTTTTTGTTTTTCATCAACTATATCTTTTTGATGCTGTATTTCGTCTCTATGACGCATTATTTCAATATTTTTTTCTTCAAGAAGTTTATTGGCTTTACGCTTGTTTCTCAAACTAATAAAAACATAGATCAGCAAAACCAATCCAACAGACGCTATTCCCAGCACCATTTTAAATTCAGTTCTTTTTCTTTTTAATTCTTCGTTCTGCAATGCTTTATCTTTTGATAATATTTTTATTTCCGCTTCTTTTTTATCTGTTTCGTATTTAGTTTGCAGTTCAGCAACAATTTTTTTATTTGATTCTGTTAATAACGAATCATTTATTTTCACAAATTCGTCAAGATTCAAATAAGCTTCTTTGTAATTTTTTATGCTCGCATAAGAAGACGCTAATCCTTCTAACGCTACCTTTTGATATTCTTTGTAATCGGCCTCCCGTACTTTTTTTAGTCCTTCGTTATAAGACGCAATTGCAAGATCAAATTTTTTG
>JANYCL010000157.1 GCA_025360355.1 Sphingobacteriaceae bacterium | reverse complement strand
GTTTTCTTTTATTGAAGAACCAGAAAATATCAGCAAGAGCATGGTACAATGTTTCTAACCGCGACTTCCCTCCTAATTCGGGGAATAAAAAAAGTACAGCTTCACAATTGGATGAAAATTTAAAACTAAGCGCTGATTGGATCTATACAGGAAAAAAGATCACACCATCGATCCGATTCGCTTACTTTGATGATGTATTGAATTATACCGACAGCACCGCCAAATTATTTTCAAACAGCAAAATAAAAACATTGATCACAGAAGCAGATGCAAATTATTTTATTAACTCACATCACAAAATTTATTTTGGTGCTAATTATACAAGTTACACTGCTCAAACTTTAAATTACATTAAACCGAATCAAGGTTTGACTAAAGAAGCTGTATTACTTGGCTATCATTTAAATTACTTTGAACAAAAATTACAATTTGATCTGAATTTGCGTCAGGAATTTTCAACTGCATTTACAATTCCTTTAACAGGAGGCGCAGGCTTATCTTATCAATTATTAAAACCAATAAAATTAAAAGCAAACGCAGCAAAAGTTTACCGTCTGCCTACTCTTAATGATCTTTATTGGAGTCCTGGAGGAAATCCAAATTTAAAACCTGAAGAAGGTTATACTTATGAAGGAAGTCTGGAACTTAAATTGCCTTTCAAAAATTTCCTACTCGAAAGTGAAATGACCTATTTCAATAAAAACATTAATAACTGGATCTATTGGGTTCCGGGAGCGGGAGGGAATCCGAGTCCGATCAATTTATTAAAAGTATATAGCAGAGGAACTGAAACATCAAGCTTCATAACTTACAAATATGAAAAACTAAAATGCAGAATTGGTTTTAACAGCACTTACGTTTTGTCAAGTTCCACGGCTTCTCATTTAGTGAATGATGCTTCAGTGAATAAACAATTGATCTATACACCACGTTATAATTATGGCGGAAGTTTTTCTTTTTCTCTCGATAAATTCAGCATTTCATATTATCATAATTATATTGGTTACCGTTTCACAACCAGCGACAACACTTCCTGGTTAAAACCGTATTCGTTTGCGAATTTAAAGATCTCTTACGGTTATGGATTTCAAAAAATAAATGCCATCGTGGCTTTTAGTATAAATAATTTATACAACTCAAGTTACGTTGTGATCGAACAACGGCCAATGCCTTTACGTAATTATGAAATTAGTTTAACCTTAACCTATCATAAACCAAATAAAATAAAAACAGAACAATGAAGTAGAACAAAGTTCACTTCATTATAAACAAATAAAAAATACAATTATGAAAAAAACAATTACATTTTTAGCTTTACTTATTTTCGGAATTTCAAAAGGACAAGTCGTATCCGATTTCGAAAGTTTTTCTTTACCAGCTGATTCATTTTATTATAATGCTAGCGGCGCAGATTGGCAAACAACAAATGCTTCTTTTCATTACGATTATAATTTCGGATATTGGAGCGCGGGTTTTGCCTACACTAATAAAAATAATGTTGACAGCGGCAATTACCGTCACCTTTACAATTGCATTACAGGAAAAGGCTACAATCTTTCTAATTATTATGCAACGGGGCAGCCCGGTGCCATCATTCGTATAAAAGCGCCATCAACAAGTGTAAATGGTTTTTATGTTACAAACACTACTTATGCTTACAAATCGATGAAGAACGGAGATTCCTTCTCAACAAAATTTGGAGACTCAACCGCTGCACATTCCGGATATCCGAAGGGCTCTTATCCTGATTTTCTCAAGCTAACCGTTAAAGGTTATTCAGGAGGTACATTAAAACCGGATAGTACTGAATTTTATTTGGCCGACTTCCGTTTTAGCAACAACACACAAGATTATATTTTGAAAGCATGGCAATGGGTTGATTGTACCAATTTAGGAGCTGTTGATAGTGTTACTTTTTTTATGTACTCGAGCGATAACAGTTTTGGATTCATGAATACACCCGGGTTTTTCAGTATTGATAATTTTACAACTGCACAAGGTGTGGGTATCGCGGAAGTTTCATTCATTAATTCAATAAATTTATTTCCTAATCCAACAAATGGGGTTGCAAATTTAAAATTACAATCGGAAAATGCGTTTAGCTCTACAATTAAGATTTATAATTCAATTGGTGCTTTACTAAAAACTGAAACCGTAGATATGCAATCAGGGCTGAACAATTATCCAATTGATCTTAGTAATTACAGTAACGGAATTTATTTTATTGAACTTCTTGGCGATAATAAAAGACAAAACTTTAAACTCGTAAAAAACTAAAATGAAAAATAAGATCATCGCCTTATTAATTTTTCTAACTGGAACAATTTTCGCTCAATTTCCGGGGATCGTAGGAACTACGGGAACCACTGCTATGTTCAAAGACAGCAGTGCTTTTGTCGACTGGGGAATGATGTGCAAAGTTACAAAAGGTTATCAGGACATTAGTAACACATCATTGGGTTATGTTAATGTTGGTGATAGTTCGAAAGCGATAGGAAAAGCTGATGGAAATATTGTAAGTTTAGGTGATGGTGGTTCTGCCATCGTTACTTTCTCTGCTCCTATAAAAAACGGTCCGGGTTTTGATTTTGCAGTTTTTGAAAATGGATTTAATGATACATTTTTAGAATTAGCTTTTGTTGAAGTGAGCAGTGATGGTGTAAATTATTTCCGTTTTCCTGCAACAAGTAATTCACAATATACCGTTCAGTATGGTAATGCAGCAGCTATGGACGCAACCAAACTGGATAATTTAGCAGGGAAATACCGCGGATTATACGGAACACCGTTTGATCTGCAGCAAATGACAGGAATTCCGCAATTAAATGTAAATTCAGTTACTCACGTAAAAATAATTGATGTTGTCGGAAGTATTACTTCACCTTATGCGACTTACGATAAAAATAATAATCCCGTTAACGATCCTTGGCCAACGGCTTTTGGTTCTTCAGGATTTGATCTTGATGCGGTTGGTGTAATTAATCAGGGGGCCGTCGGAATAAATGATCCCGATAGCTATCGGGATTACAAGAATGATCTTGTGAAGATCTATCCGAATCCTGTTGATTCAAAATTCAAAATTCAATCCCGATCGCTATCGGGATCAAAGATTGGGAATAAAAGTACTGTGAAGATTTATAACGTGATCGGAAATGAAGTAAAGAATTTTGAAGTGTTTTCTGAGAATCAAGAATTAGATGTTAGTGATCTGAATTCAGGAATTTATTTTATGCACATAGAAAATGAGCATTCAAAAGGTATTACGAAATTTATTAAGAATTGAAATTAATTAAATACATATTTATCCTTTCATTTCTATTGCTGTTTTCTTGCGTTAAAGACAAACCGAACGACATCATGCAACCTGAAGTTACTTTAAGCGGCGGTCCTAAGGTTTACATTACTGCAGAAGGAAAATTCGGATTTAATACTGCTTCAGTTAGTTTGTATGATTTGGGTAACGGACAAGTTGTAAGTGATATTTATGCAGCACAAAATAATAGCGCAGTTTTAGGAGATGTTTGTCAGAGCATGAACAAAATAAACAACAAATTCTATATCGTTGTAAATAATTCAGGCAAGATCGCAGTTATAAATCCCACTGACTTTAAATTGATCGGAAATATAACAGGTTTGCAGTCGCCGCGATATATTTTACCTATAACATTCAGTAAGGCATATGTAAGTGACCTGTATTCTAATTCAATTTCGATCATTGATCTGAATACAAATACAAAAACAGGTTCCATACCTTGTAATGGTTGGACCGAACAAATGGCGCTTATTTATAATAAAGCGTTCGTCACC
>JANYCL010000111.1 GCA_025360355.1 Sphingobacteriaceae bacterium | reverse complement strand
TTTTAAAAATTCTGATCTGATCTATAACAATATTGAATATTTTGAAGACCAGGTTGTCTCCGGCATCCCTACAATTGGCGAAAATTTATTTTTCATGGATACACAGAAAGATAAAACGCGATACATCGGTAAAATCGAATTCGATAAACAGGAAGGAAGAAAAGCGCCTTATATTTTATATGTTCAGTTAGAGCCAAAACAATTTGCAGAATCAGGAGGTTTCCCGGATCTGTTATTGGATAAAGGACAACAAAAACAAAATCAATACAAGCAAATTTCTTATGCTGTTTATAAACAAAATAAATTATCTGCAGTGTACGGTCGCTGTGATTACCCATTGTATAATGGCGATTCAACAGCGTTAAAAAACACAAAAGATTTTAAGCATTATTTTGTGAGTCCCGATAAAGAAACAAGCATTGTGCTAAGTATAAAAGTCAAAGACTTTAATTATTTTTTCACTACTAACTCTTACTATTTTTTATTTTATTCATTATTAGGGTTGATAATACTTTTTGGTTCTTATCCTGTACGGAATAAAAAATTAATGTTGTTTTCATTGGACCGAAGAATACAGGTATTCACCATTTCAATTTTATTTTTCGCTTTGTTGGCGGTTGGAATTTTTACGGTAAAATTGGTTGTGAACAAATCGGAAGATGATCATGTTGAACAATTAGTTGAGAAAGCATCGCAAATACGAAACGAATTAAGTCCTACCTTATTCAACGCAAACAATCTCGAAGTTAATGGGAAAGAATATGCTGAAGGTGTTTTGAAAAAATACTCAGGATTATTTAATTCGGATATAAGTTTATATAATAGTCTGGGGTTTTTATTTGCATCATCACGACCACAATTATTCGATGCGGGTTTAAGTTCTAAATTAATTAATCCGCTTGCCATAACTAATTTCAGTAAAATAAGGTCGTCTAATTTTAATACACGTGATAAGATCGGCATCTTAAATTATTTATCATTATACACGCCTTTGTATAATTCCGCAGGTGTTTTCATTGGGTATATGAACCTTCCTTATTTTGCCAGACAAAGTGATCTTGAAGAAGGTTTGTCGGATTACATTACAACTTTGCTAAATGTATATGTTGTTTTGTTTTTGATAAGTTTATTTACCGGATTAGTTGTCACAACCTATGTAACAAAACCATTGCGTATAGTACAACAACAACTTGCTAAAATTTCATTGGGGAAAAAGAATGAACCTATCGAGTGGGAATCGAATGATGAGATCGGAAAACTAGTGAACGAATACAATCAAATGTTGGTGAAGTTAGAAGAGAGTGCTGTTCTTTTAGCAAGATCAGAACGTGAAGGCGCATGGCAGGAAATGGCCAAACAAGTTGCGCACGAAATTAAAAATCCGCTCACACCAATGAAACTGAATTTACAATATCTGCAAAAGGTAGTGAACGAAGGTGGTGTTGATATTGCAGATAAATTTAAGAAAGTTTCTTCATCCATTATTGAACAAATTGACACGTTAGCGCATATTGCCAATGAATTTTCGAATTTTGCAAAAATGCCGAAAGTAAATTTAGAACAGGTTAATTTAAATGAAGTGATCAAGTCTACGATCGAATTATTTAAGAACGAGATCCAAATAACATTTAATTTACAAACCGATTCTTGTGCTGTTTTAGCTGATAAAAATCAATGTTTACGTGTTTTTAATAATATCCTAAAGAATGCGATTCAAGCCATTCCTGAAAACAAAACAGGAAATATTGAGATCACGGTAAAGGCAGAAGGGGATACGTATTTAGTGAGTGTGAAAGATAATGGTAAAGGAATTCCTGCCGGCATGAAAGAAAAAATATTCACGCCAAATTTTACAACTAAATCAACCGGTACCGGTTTAGGTTTAGCAATGGTAAAAAACATCATGACTTCCTTTGGCGGCGAAATTTGGTTCGAGAGCAATGAAAATGAAGGAACTATATTTTATTTAACATTTAGGAAAACTTAGTTTAAGCTTCATGCCGTGAAAGATTCTGAAACAAGTTAAGAATGATTCTAGGATACTAAAAGGGCCTGCCCCGTAGGATCTTTCCAATACTCTCTTCGATTAAATAAGTTCCTTAAATTATAAACATTCTCTTATGAATAAAGTTCCTACGGGGTTGATAACTTTTTAACTGCATTTACGATATACACTTATATTTGCTGAAACAAAAATTAAACGAAATGATCATGACCTCTGAAAGTGTTCTAACCGAAATAAAAAATGGTGTTTTGGTTATTACCATAAACCGTCCCGATAAATTAAATGCTCTGAACAGAGAGACAATTGAAAATTTGCATGAAACATTAGTTCAAGCAGAAAATGAAAAAGATATTCGTTCAGTAATTATTACGGGTTCAGGAACAAAAGCTTTTGTTGCGGGTGCTGATATCGCTGAGTTCGCAAATTTTTCTATTGAGCAAGGAAAACAAATGAGCTCGATCGGACATTTCAAAATTTTTAATTTTATCGAAAATTATTCGAAGCCTGTAATTGCAGCCGTTAATGGTTTTGCTTTAGGTGGCGGATTAGAATTAGCTTTAGCTTGTCACATTCGCGTTGCGAGCGACAATGCAAAAATGGGATTACCGGAAGTAAGTTTAGGTGTAATTCCCGGTTACGGCGGAACGCAACGTTTAGCACAAATATTAGGAAAAGGAAAAGCGTTTGAAATGATCGTGACTGCTGATATGATCAACGCACAGGATGCGTACAAATGGGGCTTAGCAAATTATGTTACTACTCAGGAAGAATTATTAAATAAATGTTTCGAGATCACTGCTAAAATAGCTAGTAAATCTCCTACTGCAATTAAAACCGCTATCAAAGTAATTAATGCGGGCTACAACAATAAACAAAATGGTTACGAAGTAGAAATTGAAGAGTTTGGAAAAAGTTTTGGTTCAACCGATTTTAAAGAAGGTGTATCAGCATTTTTAGAAAAACGCAAAGCCAATTTCCGCGGAAACTAATTTTCCCGCATCAGTTTGGAAGTTTTTACTTCATATCACAATATCATATCGCCTTTAGGCTTTACTTCTAAAGAAAATTATTCTTCTGTTCTCACTGATAAATTAGGTGTTAAACCTTGTCAGTACGGAAAACAGAATGAAACATTTTGTCTATCTATTATTTCTGATGAACAATTAAATTCTGCTTCCCAAAAAATTAAAGATGCGGTATTATTTTCCAAACTTGAAAAATTAAGTATTCTTTCTATTCAGGATGTTTTGGATCAGTCCGGAATTTCTCTCTCAGATCCTAAAACACTTTTAATTTATTCTACGACAAAAGGAAATATTGATCTCTTAGGTAACTCCATAAAACAATCCATTTCAAAAGAGCGTGCGTATTTATCGTCGATGGCAAATGCGATCGCAAATTATTTTAATGCAGTTAATAAACCTCTCGTAATTTCAAATGCATGCATAAGCGGTTTGCTTGCCATTATAACAGCGCAACGTTTAATTAAAGCCGGACAATATGAAAATGTTTTAGTCTGCGGCGGTGATCTTGTAACAGAATTTACGGTAAGTGGTTTTAAATCATTCAATGCTTTGAGTCCGAACCCTTGCAAACCTTTTGATGCAAGAAGGGAAGGAATAAACTTAGGAGAAGCAGTTGCAACATTGCTGGTTACAAAAAATAAAAATGGATTACCAAATTCTTCAATGCAAATTGTAAATGGCGCTTCTGCAAATGATGCGAATCATATCTCAGGACCTTCACGTACGGGCGATGGATTATTTAAAAGCATTTCACAAACTTTAAAAAATAATAAAGTTAAAATAGATACCATCAGCGCACACGGAACAGCTACACCTTACAATGATGAAATGGAATCTGTTGCTTTTGAACGTGCCGGACTAATTAATATTCCTGTAAATAGTTTAAAAGGTTATTACGGACATACTTTAGGCGCTGCAGGAGTTTTAGAAACTGTTCTGACATTGGAAGCAGCGAGTCATGATCAATTAATAAGATCAGCAGGATTTTCGGAAATGGGAGTGAGTGGAAAAATAGAATTAATTAAAGAACATCAAACATCAAACATTAAAACATTTTTGAAAACTGCTTCGGGTTTTGGAGGTTGTAACGTAGCAGCATTATTTGTAAAGTAAAAATGGAATTAATTATAACATCATATTGCAGAATTAAAAACAACCGCATTGTTGTGAAGGGTGTTGAGGTAACGTTACCAAAGCAAGATGTTCCATCTTATTTTTTTGCAGATGCCTATAAACATTTCGAAATGAATTATCCGAAATTTCATAAGATGGATAATTTATCAAAGCTTGGTTTGATCGCATCAGATGCAGCATTAAAAGGAAATGATTTTTTGCAGCGTAACAAAGCTGAAACAACTGCTATTATCATGGCCAATAAAGCATCGAGTTTAGATACCGATCGTATTCACCAACAAAGTATAAATGATAAGGATCATTACTTGCCTTCGCCAGCGACATTTGTATATACTTTACCGAATATTGTTATTGGCGAAATGGCCATAAAACATAAATTAACGGGCGAGAACCTTTTTTGTATTTGTGATGCTTTTGACGCTCAGTTATTGATAGATCACACGCAAATAACTTTTGATCAGGAAACAAAATCAGCTATTTGTGGCTGGGTTGATTATGATAATGGAAACGCGGATTCGCTTATTTATTTGGTAGAAATTGCCTCTGATTCAATTAAAAATACTAATTTTATACCTCTTAATGCAGCGGCATTAGACCAACTTTATAAATAGAAATTATGGATGCTTTAATAGAAAAACTAAAAGGACAGATCATAGAACAATTGAATTTAGCAGAAGTTAAACCTGCAGATATTAACCCGGATGCGGCTTTATTTGGTGATGGATTAGGATTAGATTCAATTGATGCTTTAGAATTAATAGTTTTACTTGAAAAGTATTATCAGATAAAAATTAAGAATCCGGCTGATGGAAAAACAATTTTCGAATCTGTTCGCTCCATGGCTACATTTATTCAATCACAAGGGAAAGCATAATTGGCACAACCCATATTTATAAGCGGACTAGGCCTGATCTCAGCGATCGGAAATAATGTATCAGAAGCTTATGCTAATTTATCGCAAGCTAAAACCGGAATTGGAAAAGTAAATTATTTAAAAACACGTTACAAAGATGAATTTGTTTTAGGAGAAGTAAAACTCTCTAATGAACAATTAATGGATCTTATAGGAGATCATTCTCCAAAATTAAACCGTACTTCTTTATTGGGAATTACTGCAGCGAAAGAAGCTTTGAAACATTCAGGCATTGATCTAAACGACGGTTTGCGTACCGGATTAATTTCTTCAACCACCGTTGGCGGAATGTGTAAAACAGAATTGTTCTTCGGTGAAATGGTGAATGAAGGGAAGCATCTTAAAGTAATGGACACTCATGATGCAGGAGAAAGCACTGAAGAGATAGCAGATCATTTAGGAATAAAAGATTTTGTCACAACAATTTCTACTGCATGTTCATCAGCGGCAAACGCAGTAATGTTAGGAAGCAGAATGATAAAACACGGTATGCTCGACAGAGTTATTGTCGGTGGAGTTGATTCCTTGTCAAAATTTACATTCAATGGTTTTAATACATTAATGATCTTAGATAAAGAATGGTGCAAGCCATTTGATGAAAATCGTAAAGGATTAAATTTAGGAGAAGCCGGCGCTTATCTTGTTATTGAGAGCGAAACTTCTTTGAAAAAAAGAAATGGAAAAGCTATAGCTAAAGTCGTTGGCTATGCAAATGCAAATGATGCGTATCATCAAACTGCTTCTTCTCCCGATGGAGCAGGAGCAACTTCTGCAATTCAGCAAGCTTTAGAAATGAGCGGACTCACTCCGTCGCAAATAGATTATATCAACATGCATGGTACAGGAACTCCGAATAACGATCAATCAGAAAGCAAAGCGACTGTAAATATTTTTGGAAATAATATTCCGAAATTCAGTTCTACAAAAGCATATACTGGTCATACTTTGGCTGCTGCTGCCGGAGTTGAGGCTGTTATTTCTATTTTATCTTTACAACACAATAAAATTTTCCCGAATTTAAATTTCACAACTCCTCTTCAGGAATTTGGTTTGGTTCCTGTGACAAAAGTGACGGATCAGAATTTAAATAATGTGTTATCAAATTCATTCGGCTTCGGTGGTAATTGTTCATCTTTAATTTTTTCGAAAGTATAAATGGCAGTGAAAGGTTACATAACAGGATCAGGATGCATATCGCCGCAAAACACGACTGAGAAAGATTATTTTTTTGAAAATGTAAATAAACCTGAAGCTGATCTTTTTAAAGCGATCGAACCTTCGTACAAAGAACATATTAATCCTAATATGCTCCGTCGCATGGGACGTGCCATAAAAATGGGAGTTTCTGCAGCGCGTATCGCAATGACAGAAGCAGGTCTAGAAAATGTTGATGCAATTATTACAGGAACCGGTTTAGGTTGTTTTGAAGATACCGAAAAGTTTTTGCTCGCTATAATTAATAATGATGAAACGCTTCTTACACCAACA
>JANYCL010000100.1 GCA_025360355.1 Sphingobacteriaceae bacterium | reverse complement strand
TGTTGGTTAAAAAAACAGTTACGTCAATAATTTTATCCCAACTGCTGCCCGAATCTTCTAAAATATATTTAATGTTGCGGAAAACACTGTGACATTGCGCTTCAATATCATAACTCACAATATTTCCGTTCTCATCTAATTCAACTCCGGGAATTTTTTTTGTACCGCGTTCACGTGGACCAACACCACTCAAAAATAAAAAATTACCTACGTGGCGGGCGTGTGGGTATAAACCAACAGGCTCGGGAGCTTTACCTGATTCTATTTTCGTATTTTCTGAGTTCATGATTTTTGCGTAACAAATATACTGAAGTAAATCAGATTTTTTATTGGTTACTGATTACTTCAGTATAATGCCGTAGGATTCAGGTTTGTTTTTCACAGACCGAAGCCCTTCGGTGTATAGGCTAAACTAAAAGCAAATTGGCTCTATTACTAGGATTATTTGGAAAAATAACAAAGAAAAAGCGATTGTTTTTAGTCGTAAAAGAAGATAATTCGACTGGAAATACTACTTTTGAGGATGCTAATGGCCCTCGTTAAAAAGCAAGATATTTTAAAGTTCATTCCTCAACGTGATCCTATTTGTCTTGTTCATTCAATTATTGAATGTTCTGAGCAAGGGGTTAAAACGGGTTTTGTTATTGAGGCTGACCATTTTTTTGTAAATGATAATCACTTAAGTGAAGCAGGAATAATTGAAAATTTAGCACAAAGCTGCGCTGCTCAGGCCGGCTATATATGTAGTTTACGGAATTTGCCTCCTAAAGTCGGTTTTATTGCTAATATTAAGGATCTGGAGATTCATTCTTTACCAGAGGTTAACAGTGAAATTATTACAGAAGTGAACATGAAAGCAATGGTTATGAATGTGACACTTGTAGTGGCTACTTCTACTTGTAACGGCAAACCGGTCGCTTCCTGCGAGATGAAGATCTTCATTCCTGAATAAAACCAAAATTTTAAGCGACAGATCAGCATTTTTTTACGACAAAAAAATTGTTCAAAAAATGTTATTAATCAAAAGACAATAACGATTTAGAATTAGGAGTTAAGAGTCAGATATTCAGTCTAATAGGAGAGAAATAAGGAAATAGCATTTTCTCTCTCAAAATTTCCGCAACTATCAAAATATACTTACATTTGCACCCGAATTATAAGAGAAAACGCATTTTTTGTAAGATTTCATGAGTAAGAGAACTTTATTTTTAACCGTATTTTTAATTCTTTCCGGTCTATTTTCCGCTAAAATTTCTGCTTCAGAGCCTGTAGAGCCTGAAGTTAGCGCTCATGATTCACTAAAATCCGGCGCAGCTCATCACGAAGCGAAAGAAGGAAAAATAGATATGACCAAATTAGCGTTTGAGCATATTTTAGATTCACATTATTGGCATTTTTGGGGTGAGGGAGAAGGTACTGTTGCTGTTGCGTTACCGTGTATTGTTTATTCAAACACAAAAGGATTGCAATTTTTTTCGGCAAGTGTTTTTCATCATGGTCATGAAGCTTATGGTGATTATTTATTAGAAGAACCAAATATTGTTTCAAATAATCCCGAAGAAAAAATCTACGATCTGTCAATAACTAAGAACGTTGTTCAGTTACTTTTATCGTCTGCTTTATTATTATGGATATTTATTTCCATTGCTAAAGCATACAAGAATACAGGCGTTACTTCAGCTCCAACAGGTAAACAATCTTTCTTTGAGCCACTCATTACTTTTGTACGTGATGATATTGCGAAAACAAATATTGGCAGCAAGAGCGATAGATTTGTTCCTTATCTTTTAACCGTTTTCTTTTTGATCTTAATTAATAACGTATTAGGCATGATTCCTTTTGGTGCTAACCTTACCGGGAATATTGCTTTTACTTTAGTTCTTTCTGTATTTACTTTAATACTTACCAATGTTAATGGTAATGCGAATTACTGGAAACATATTTTACTACCACCTGTTCCAAAAGCACTTTACATCATGATGATCCCATTAGAGATAATCGGAATTTTCACAAAACCATTTGCGTTAATGATACGTTTGTTCGCAAACATGACTGCAGGACATATGATCGTGATCAGTTTAATTGGATTAATTTTCATGTTCGAAACATTATTAATATCACCGGTTTCAGTTGCCTTTACTTTATTTATTGACATTTTAGAATGTTTAGTAGCCATTTTACAGGCTTATATCTTTACTCTTTTAACGTCTTTATTTATTGGATCAGCTTGCGCCGATCATCATGAAGAAGGACATAGCGAGAGTGACGCACAAGAAATACTTTAATAATTAATTTTTTAACCATAAATAAAACCAAGAAAAAATGACAGGAAGTATCGCAGCACTTGGTGCAGGTTTATCAGCTATCGGAGCTGGTATTGGCATCGGTCTAATTGGTGGTCACGCAGTAGAAGCTATTGCGCGTCAACCTGAAATGTACACAAAAATTCAAACTACAATGTTTATCGCAGCTGCCCTTGTTGAGGGTGTTGCTTTATTCGGAATTGTTGTGGCATTAATGCAAGGTTAATAATAAATGTCCCTTACGGTTGGTAAGGGACTTTATTTTAAAATGGTTTTTAAAAAACATTAAAACAAAACAAAATGAATACTTTATTTATTCTAATTTCTCCTCTGGTAACTCCGGGAATCGGTCTGATTTTCTGGACCACTCTTTGTTTTTTACTTTTGATCGTATTACTTGGTAAATACGCTTGGAAACCAATTCTTGGTGCGATCAAGGAACGTGAAGAAGGAATTACTAAAGCATTAGAGAGCGCTGAAAAAGCAAAACTCGAAATGAAAGAGCTTGTTGCCGGCAACGAAAAAATATTAGAACAAGCACGTGCAGAAAGAGATGCAATGCTTAAAAAAGCAAGAGAAACAAAAGATTCAATTGTTAACGAAGCAAAAGCAAAATCAAAAACAGAAGCGGATCGCATTTTAGCTTCAGCACGCGAGCAGATCACAAATGAAAAAAACGCCGCTATCACTGAACTTAAAAATCAGGTAGCTACCTTGTCAATTGAGATCGCAGAAAAAATATTGAAATCAGAGTTATCATCCGACGAAAAACAAAAACAGTTGGTAAATACTTTAATGAAAGACGTAAACCTTAATTAAGAAATGATCGTTCCATCAAGATACGCTAAATCACTGATCGACCTTGCTATTGAAACAAAGCAATTGGAAGAGGTGTGTAATGACATGCGTTTAATTAAGAAGGTTTGTAAAGAAAATCACGAGTTTGTTTTGTTACTGGAAAGTCCGGTAATTAAAACCGATAAAAAAATGAAAGTGTTTAAATCCATTTTCGGCGGTAAGATCTCAAATACCACCCAATTGTTTTTAGATCTGATTGCAACAAAACGCCGTGAAGGTTATATTGATGATATCGCTTATTCATTTGATGAGCAATATAAACTTTATAAAAATATTACAACTGCTGTTATTACAACAGCTGTTCCATTAGATGCCGCTACAAAAACTAAAATTGTTGCCATCGTAAAACAAAGCGCAACAGGTGAAGTAGAAGTGATTGAAAAAGTTGACAAGAGTTTGGTTGGCGGATTTATTTTAATGGTGAATGACAAACAAGTTGACGCAAGCATAAGACGTAAATTGAACGAATTGAGAAAAGACTTCTCAAAAAATTTATATGTTCCTGATTTAAATTAAAAATAAACACAATGGCTGAAATTAAACCGGCAGAAGTATCTGCAATTTTAAGACAACAATTAAGCGGCTTTAAAAGCGAAGCT
>JANYCL010000051.1 GCA_025360355.1 Sphingobacteriaceae bacterium | reverse complement strand
CGGTATTAATTTAAACAGTTGCGGCGACAGTATTAAAAAAGCAGAGGCAACAACTCCGCTTGAATCAGAAAAAGACAGATTGTATTTCGAATTTAAAGTAGACAGCTTAACAAACTATTCAATAGAATATTCTTTACTTAATGATAGTCTGGAAGAAGTGAGCCTGCAAATTAATTGTAACGACCCGGAAGTCGGCTCAAAAATTTACGCTGATCTAAAAGATTACTACGAGAAAAAATTACCTAATCCAATGGAAGATCAGGGTCAGGTAGTTTACAATTGTTTCGAAGGACAACGCAAACCATTTGTGATCTCTCTTTCTGATAACAGTACGCCTGTTAAAGGGATCATAAATCTTTTGATCTATAAGGATAAGTAATCAGGCTATCTTACCCCACTTGATATAATAGTATATTACATTCCCAAAAATTATTAATAGAACCATAGGAACCAACACTATAATGTAATGCGTAAATTTTAGCTGTGCTGATTGTACTAGAAAAAAGTTTAATGCCACAAAAAACATCATCATTCCTGCTTTAATACTGCGCACCATTTTCGAGGTAATTTTATATTGTGCTTCAATATTGTTTTTGGTGTAATGAAAATTATAGGATTGTGGAAATCCGGCAAGTACGGTAAGGAGAACATACATAAATAAAGCAACAGCAGGACCGACCCATAAAAAATATTTGCTGCCGTATTTATTGGGCTCGCCATTTAAATTAAAATGGTTTGGAACAATGTCCGGAAGATTAGGAAGCGAAAAGACAACCATTAAAATACTGACAAGTAAAAACAATACAGAGGTCGCCTCCGAAATTTTATCTTTCGTATCCAACTTAGTTTTCATTTAAAAAATTATTTATGAAATACCTGAAGATAACCTTTCAGTATCCTAGGCTTGGTAGGTTTAACCCTGAGTTCATTTACCGTACAGATATAAAAATAAGTTCCCTCACTGCAAAGCATTTTGGTTTGAATAACTTTTCCATCCCAATTAAAATAAGGATCTGTTGTGTGATAAATTAATAATCCCCAACGATCATAAACATTCAGATCAATACTCTTGATTTGTTTTACTCTAATAGCTTTAAAGAAATCATTCACGCCATCACCGTTAACTGTAATTACGTTCGGTAATTCAAACTCCGGACAATTATCAACGCAGGTAGCTTCAGCCATTACGCTTTGATTGAATGATGAATCTAATGCTGTTACAGCATAACAACCCGCAATTGATGTTAAGCCGTCGAACACAAAACTTGTATCGGTTACTAAATTTATAGAATCAATTAAAACCAAAGGGTCATCTTCAGTTGGCTTAAAATAAATATAATATTTTATAACATCATCGGAACAAACATGATTTGGATTATTCCATGTCAGCTGAACAAATCCTGTTTGACAATCAGAAGTAATTGCTAAAGTTGGAGAGCAAGGCAATGTAAGATCAACGGCAGTAGCACAAACTTCTTGCGAGTGATTAAGCAACGGTCTGAAAATAGTTGTATCGCTGTATTGACCTTTAGTTAAAACTTTATAACAATAAGTAGCCCTGTTAACAACATTATTTGAATCAATATAATTTAAAGCGGTTGTACTATCCCACAAAGTAAATACAGTTTGACTTTGCGCTTTTCTGTAAATAAAATATTTGTAATTGTTCCATGGTACATATTGTACCCAGCTTAATTTCATCTTACGGTCAGCAGGGGTGAGGCTTAAAAACACAGAGCTGGCTGTTTGTGCCGAGCCCACAAAAACGCCATTGGCATAAAAATCTAATTTATAAACCCACAGATCTACAACAGTATTGATATTACTATGCGTGAAAGAAGTGTCGCTTAATTGATTTAATCCTGCAAAATATGTTTTCGTTGTAGAATATACTTGAGAATATGTTCCGCCCAATCCTTGCTTTGCCGAAACCCTGAATTCATAAGGCCCGGGCAAAATAGTTGTGTCGAGTGCAGATAAACTTGCGGTTGGTCTGATCCAACGTACAAAAATTTGTCCTGTAGAAGTGCTTGTTGCCAAAACATCAACATTAATAATAATAGGCACATCGCGTTTTAATTGCGCACAAACCTGATTGCTTGCATAACTTTGTGAGCCGTCGGCGTAAATTGCAACAACAACGTAACTATAATTTACACCATGCGCTAATCCTATTCCGCCATTTGTATCTGTAAATGTTGTATCGTTGATAGTAGGAGTTGTGCCAATAAAAGCAAAGCCTGACGACGGAGGCACGCCGGTTTCACACGGACTGTGTACCCAAGGAATACAATCGTTTTTACGATACACTTTGTAATAAAGGACCTTATTTCCTAAACCAACATTATTACATGCGCTTTTTCTCCAAACTAATTTAATAGACGTTCCTAATGGTGTTGCTGTTAAGTTTAAAGGAGGAGGTCCGACAACCGTTATATTATAAGTTTTAAAATCAACAAGCTGAACCGGAAAGCCGTCGTCAATTGCTTTAATAGTTACTTGATAAGGCGAAGTGCGTACGTGTGCACAAGCGGTTTGCCAATTGAAAGTTCCTGCAAGAGGAATGGTGCTTGAAGTTAACACTCCGATAAGATTTGCCGGAAAAGTTGCAACAGGAGGACTCGTATTAAACGGACCGCCGGTTGCACTAAGTGTTAGCGTGCTTCCTGCAGCATCGAATGCCTTAAACGTTTTGGTTATCAAAGCGCCGGCAACAACACAGGTGTCGATCAATGAAGCAATATTAGGCGGATCGTTAATGCAATTATTTACTATAATTTGCATATCGCGCATCACAAAGCCGGTTAATACCCAATCATTGTCACCTATTTTTTTCCGCCACTCTTTAACATAAAAAGCAACATTATATTCGCCGTTAGCTTGCGGAGAGCACCAGGTTATAGTTCCGTATGCGTCAATATTAAAAACTCCGCTTGAGCCGGGGTCGGGATATGAATATCCCGGAATGGTAACTCCAATTTGTCCTGATATAGGATCTTCACCTTTACACATCACTAATTCGTAAGATAAACTATCACCATCTGGATCGTAGGCTCCCGGGTTATGATAAAAACATTTATGAAAGCAAGCCTCATCAATAGGTTCATATGTAAAAACAGG
>JANYCL010000308.1 GCA_025360355.1 Sphingobacteriaceae bacterium | reverse complement strand
GCTTTTCTGAGAACGGATAATTATTCCAGCGCCATTTTTTTTGCTTTGGCTTCGCCTATTTGAAGTTCTTCTTCGAGCTTTGTCGGGTGACTCATTAACTCGTTAAATGTTTTTCGCTGTGCAGAATATTTTTCTAAGATCAACTCAAACAAAGCTGTTTTTGCATGACCATAACCGTAACCTCCTTTTAAATAATTCTGTCGCATGGTTTCGGTTTGTTCTTTACTTGCTAATAATTGAAATATTTTAAATGCGTTACAAGTATCCGGATTTTTTGGTGCTTCTAGTGGTGTACTGTCGGTAATAATTCCCATCACCACTTTTTTCAATTCATTTTCCGGTAAAAAAATATTTATGAAATTATTATAGGATTTGCTCATTTTTTGTCCGTCAGTGCCTGGTACTATCATCACGCGTTCATCAACTAATACTTCCGGTACAACTAAAAGATCTTTACCGGTTTTATTATTAAATGCAGTTGCAATGTCGCGTGTTATTTCTAAATGTTGCACTTGATCTTTTCCAACAGGAACAAAATTAGCATCGTACAATAAAATATCAGCTGCCATTAAAACTGGATAAATAAATACACCTGCGTTCACTTCATTTAAACGGTCTAGTTTATCCTTGAACGAATGTGCATTCGCTAACATAGGATAAGGAGTAAAGCAATTCAAAAACCAAGTGAGCTCAGTAACTTCCGGTATGCGGCTCTGACGGTAAAAAGTGTTTTTCTTATTATCAAAACCAAAAGCTAACCAAGTTGCAGCAACCGCTTTTGTACTTTCAGTAAGAAATTTTGGATCTTTTATTGCTGTTAAGGAATGAAGATCTGCAATAAAAAGAAAGGAATCGTTTTTTGGATCTTTGCTTAATTCAATGGCAGGAATGATAGCGCCGAGAATATTTCCGAGGTGCGGTACGTTTGTGCTTTGTATGCCTGTTAAAATGCGTGCCATAATTAATAAGGTAAAAATACTATTTTAATTTAGTAATTTAGCTCTCTCTCATTTAGATTTTTGAAAGAAACTATCCGCCTCATATTAGCCCCCATTTGGAAAACATGGTTCATGCTGTGTTTTGCTGTACCATTTCTGATCTTGTATCCTTTTTTTGCTTTAACCATTTATACCGGTAATATCCGCGCGGCGTATGGTTTAAAAAAAGTATGGGCTTTTTTAATTTGCTTATTTGCCGGCATCATTCCTATCATCACTTACAAAAAGAAATTCGATTGGCCGAAAGTTTGCGTTGTAGCATCTAACCATACATCTTACCTCGATATTTGTTTAAGTGTTTTTTACATGAAACATACCGCATTATACATGGCAAAAATAGAATTGATGAAAGCTCCTTTGTTCAAGATCTTTTTTAAAGCAATGGATATTCCGGTGAACCGTAAAAGCAGAATGGGTTCTCATAAAGCATTTGTGGATGCAGGAAAAAAAATTGATCTGGGATATAGTATGTGTATTTACCCTGAAGGAACTATTTCAAATGAAGGCGCGATGCATAATTTTAAGAATGGGGCATTTAAACTCGCTATTGAAAAACAAGTTCCAATTATTCCGGTGGCTAACCTTAATAACTGGAAATTATTGCAAAACGGTGGGTTCTTTAAAAGTTTTGGTCGGCCCGGATTGGCGAAAATTGTTGTGGGAGAACCCATTGAAACAAAAGGAATGACTGAAGAAAATTTAGTAGATTTGCGTAACAAAGTTCGCGACTTTATTCAAACCGAATTAGATAAATACAATGGCACAAAAAATTGATATTAAAACAGTAGATGAAATTGCGCATTTGGCAAGACTAGAATTTAATGATGAAGCTAAGGCTGAGATCTTAAATGACATGAATCGCATGCTTGCCTGGGTTGATAAATTAAATGAATTGGATACCGATAAAGTTGAGCCGCTTATTTATATGAGTGAAGAAAGAACTGTGGTGCGTGAAGATGAAGTGAAACAAACACTAACTCAAATAGAAGCGTTACAAAATGGAACTAAAAAAGATTCGGATTATTTTAAAGTACCGAAAGTAATTGATCATCCTTAATTCCCTATGCTAAAGAACACAATTGAAATACCTGTTCGCTTTAGCGAAGTTGATTCGTTGCGCGTTGTTTGGCATGGACATTACGTTAAGTATTTTGAAGACGGCCGCGAAAGTTTTGGAAAGCAATATGGTTTAGGTTACCTCGATATTTTTAATGCAGAAGGTTTGGCAGTTCCTATTGTTGATCTGCAATTGCAATTTAAAAAACCTTTAGAGTATGGCGATTCTGCTATAATAGAAACAACATTTATTAATACGCCTGCTGCAAAAATAATTTTCGATTTTAAAATC
>JANYCL010000307.1 GCA_025360355.1 Sphingobacteriaceae bacterium | reverse complement strand
TGAGAGCGTAAATTAAAGGAAGGGTCATTTTCTTTTCTTTAATATCAATGCCGGTTGGTTTTCCGATCTCTTCACTGCTTCCAAAATCGAACAGATCATCTTTTATCTGAAATGCCATTCCTGTTAAGATACCAAACTCTTTAAATTTAGCAATGAGATCTTTATCTTGCGTAACAGATGCAGCACCGCTTGCACAACATGCTGCGACTAAACTTGCGGTTTTCTGACGGATGATCTCGTAATAAATTTCTTCTGATATATCTAAGCGACGTGCTTTTTCAATTTGCAATAATTCGCCCTCGCTCATTTCTTTTACGGCAGTGCTTACTATTTTCAGCAAATGAAAATCATCATTATCTAACGATAGCAATAAACCTTTCGACAATAAAAAATCACCAATTAAAACGGCAATTTTATTTTTCCATAAAGCGTTAACGCTAAAAAACCCGCGGCGTTCATTGCTATCATCCACAACATCATCGTGAACTAAAGTTGCAGTGTGTAATAATTCAATTAACGCTGCGGCGCGATAAGTACTTTCATTTATTGTTCCAACAGTTTGTGCACTTAAAAAAACAAACATTGGTCGCAATTGTTTGCCTTTACGTTTTACAATATAGCTTGTTATTTTTTCTAAAAGCGGAACAGAACTTTTCATGGAATCTTTGAACTTCGATTCAAAGATCTTCATGTGCTCGGCAACGGGTGCTTTAATATTTTGGGTGACGGATGACAATTAAGATGTAAATTTAAAAATCTTATTGGGGAATAAAAATCTATTTAAGCTCCTGCTCAGACAATTTGTTTTTATTGGCTAATTGTCCGCAAGCGGCATCAATATCCTTGCCACGACTGCGGCGGACATTCACAATTATCTTATTTTGTTCAAGATGATTTTTAAAAGCGATAAACCGGGCTTCGGTGGTTTGTTTATATTCGCCATCATCAATGGGATTGTACTCAATAAGATTTACTTTAGATATAGTGCGTTTACAATAATCTACTAATTCCTGGGCATCTTCTATCGTATCATTAAAATCTCTAAACACACAATACTCAAATGTAACGCGTGTTCCTGTTTTATCAGAAAAATAATTTAACGCATCAGCTAATGCATCTAAATTATTCGTTTCGTTGATCGGCATTATTTTATTTCGTTTTTCATCATTCGCAGCGTGTAAGGATAAAGCTAAATTAAATTTAACACCATCGTCGGCTAATTTCTCTATCATTTTTGCAATTCCCGCAGTGGAAATTGTAATACGGGAAGGACTCATTCCTAAACCTGTTGGAGAAATAATTTTTTCGGTAGATCTTAAAACTTCTGCGTAATTCAACAAAGGTTCACCCATTCCCATATAAACAATATTGGTAAGAGGCATTTTGTAACGATCGATGGCTTGATTTCTCACTAAAACTACTTGGTCAAAAATTTCATCAGCATTTAAATTACGCATGCGTTTTAATTTTCCGGTTGCGCAAAAAGCACATTCTAAACTACAACCAACTTGTGAAGATATACAAGCAGTCATTCTTTCATTCGTAGGAATTAAAACACTTTCCACAACATAATCGTCGTGAAGTTTCATGGCGCACTTAATTGTTTTATCGGAACTAATTTGTAATTCGTGGATCTCAACTGCATTAATTTCAAAATTTTCATCCAGCCAATCACGCAGCGGTTTCGATAAATTACTCATATCATCAAAAACAATTGCACGCTTTGCCCATAACCAATCGTAAATTTGTTTGGCACGGAAACCGGGTTCGCCGCGCTGCTTAACCAACTGTTCCAGTTCCTCCAGACTAAGTTTGCGTATATCCTTTTTTGCTGACATAATGCAAAGATACGACATTATTAGGCTTTTGCTTATCTTTATGGCATGCGTTTTATATCAGCGACACATATTTTTGATGGGAAACGATTTATCACTGAAAACCCTGTTTTGGTTCTCGATGAAAATAATTGTTTTGTTGAGTATTTAGACCGTAAAACCGTTGACAAAACAAAGCTTGAACATTATGAAGGCATTATTTGTCCGGGCTTTGTAAATGCACATTGTCATTTGGAATTAAGTCATATGAAAGGAATTTTTCCTGAAAAAGGAGGAATGTTAAACTTTGCAAAAGGAATTATTACAAAACGAATGACTTTTGCAAAAGAACAAATTCAGGAGGGAATTATTGAAGCGGATAAAGTGATGTGGGAAAACGGTATTGTTGCCGTTGGTGATATTTCGAATACGCCTGATACCTTTGAAACAAAACAAAAGAGCAAAATATTTTATCACACTTTTATAGAATTGATCGGATTTAATCCGGAACGTGCTGAAACTGTTTTTGCTTTAGGAAAAGAATTACA
>JANYCL010000467.1 GCA_025360355.1 Sphingobacteriaceae bacterium | reverse complement strand
ATTTATAAGTCCGATACTTTATATGTTGTTATCCCATCAAGCAATAATAAAAATATTAAGTCAGGTGACACTCTAAATTTTAGTGTTGAATCATATAAAATGGGTTTCGAAATAAACAATTGCAGACTGAAGAAAAATTATCCAATTGTTACTCTAATCAAAGTTGTTCCGTAAAGATATTTTTTCATCACCATCCTTATACGGCATATAAGTAAAAATGAACTGAAACATTTCTTCAGTGGTTTGCATGCTTTCGTTTCCTACGCCCTGATCTATTTGTCGCGGTGGATGAAAAGGATTGAATGGATTTTTAGCTGTGTTATCGTAAGTGCCGTAAACGTGAATGGTTGAACCTTTCGGGATCTTTACAGGATTGTTGTAAGTGTAATAATATTGCCAGCGGAAATCCCATTTATTTATTTTCACCAATTTAATTGTATCACCTTGTGGTGGCAAAGCATAAGCCAGAATTTTTTTTCCAATTAAATGCATGTGAGGATTAACTGATAAAATTGAAATATCAGATTGAATTGTAACTTGCGTATGAAATGTTTTTATTTCGTTAGGAGGAATAATTAATTCAGGTTCAATTTTAGAAATTCCAAAAGTTCCCATTTGTGTTTCGAATACCGGTCGCTTCGGTGGTGACTTCCTGAAAAAAACATTTAAATAACTGCTATCTAAACAATCTTCTTTACTCGGACCGTAATGCACATTCTTAAAAAAGAAAACACCATTCTTTGGTAATTTAAATCCGCCGATGTCTTCATTATAAACCGGTGGATGATAGCCGGGTAAATAATAAACTACATTCGGCAATAAAGAAGGGAGTTCAGGTTTTTTATCGTCCGTATAAGTTAGTCCCATTTTCTGATAAGCATCTTTAAAATTATCGCGTGCATCCGCTAAACTGCTTTCTCCAGCGAAATAATTGAATTTTCTATTAGGATCGTAACTGAGAAGATGCCCGTTCACATGATGAATTAATTTACGCTGATCCGGAACAAACTCAACATATTGCACAAATTTTTCTTCAGGAATTTGAAAAGGATATTTTATCATTAAGAAAGCATCGGTGCCATTTCCTTTTAGCTGAACAGGTTTTTGAATTTTAATCACCATATCAGGTTTTCCAAAAAACGAACCGGAATAAAATATTGGAGCTGCAGGTTCTTTTAATGAATCTCCTCTTGGCATTTTATCTTCTGCCCATTTTTTTATTAGCGCAATATCATTTTCACTTAAAACTCTTTCGTCTGCAAAATGAACATAATTTGGATCTGCCGGCCATGGCGGCATGAATTTTGTTTGGGTAACGAATTTTATTTTGTTAATGTTCTTTACAACATCAGCGTAAGACAATAAAGTAAAAGGACCGGCTTCGCCGGGGCGGTGACAAGGAGAACAATTTTTAAAAATAACGGGCGCGATGTGTTCGCTCCATGTTATTGTGGAAGGTAAAGTAAACTCTTGTTTTTTGTTTTCCGTGCAATTTGAAAAAATAAAAAACAGCAGAAGTAAAGCGGGGATCTTCAACCTCATTGGTTAAAGGTACAAAATCAGCCACGAATTACACGAATGCTCACCAATTATTCGTGTTAATTAGTGAAATTCGTGGCTAGTAGTTGTAATAAGGAGAGATCATTAAATATACCACAACACCTGTAATGGTAACGTACAACCAGATCGGATAACTGAAGCGCGTAAGTTTTTTGTGTTTTTCGCGCTGATCGCTAAGGCCGTAATAAAACGACAATAATACCATTGGGAAAACGATGACAGCGAGAAAAATATGTGATAACAAGATAACAAGATAAACAGGTTTAATTCCGGATACTGCTGCCGATTCTGCTGCATCTAACATTCCGTTATGATCTACGTCACCATATTTAGTATCGGGAATAAAATAATGAGCCGTCACATAACAGATCAAAAACAACGAGCTTAATAATAACGAGGTGAGGTTTAATTTACGGTGTAAAGGAATGTTGCGTTTTTTTATTGCTAACAAAGAAAATATTAAAAGTACAGAGCAAGTCCCGTTCAGAATTGCATTTACCATTGGCAATTTATAAATGAAGGAAGGTATGACGTCTGGCACCGGGAAGATGTGCATTTGCAAAACAGTAACTGCCAAACAGATCACAACGGTTGTGATCCAGATCACAATTTTTATTGGTCTTTCATTTTTGGTTTGAAGAACATTATCCATAATTATAACGCAGTAAATTTACCTTTGTATTTAGTAAAAATAGTTTCGCCGAAAAATAATTTAGAATCACAGTGAATTTCTGAATCTTTCATCTGATAATTCACATCTATATTAACGATCGGACTAATATTAGGAATGATCATTCCTGTGAACTTAATATTATCGCCCGTAATCATTTTTAATTTCTTTCCCATCAGATCTTCTAAAATTTCTTTTACTATTTGGATCTGACAAACACCGGGAACAATTGGCTGATCAGGAAAATGTCCGCTGTAAATGGCGTGCTTTTGATTTAATTCAATAACAACAGAGATCTGCTTATCAGAGATCTGCTTTTTTTCTTTTACAGTATAAAAATCGTTTCTTAAGTCTGCCATTATTCTGTTATTTTTTCCAGTTCAATATACAACTTCACTAATCCGTATTGTTTTAATTTTATGGTGCTGTAATTATTTGTATAAATTGTTTTGCTCTCTTTTTTATGTTTGTTGAACACTTGTAATTTCACCGCGAACTTATTCTCATCTTCAAACAAGAACAGGTGATGCTTGTTCTGCTTCAAATGTAAGATTTCTTTCCCCGATTTCACCATAGCATCAGCACTTTTATTGAACCATTCAATTAACAAAATGGTCTTAAAATTCCTTACCAGAGAGGAAATCAGTTTTGGTTTATTGAGAGGATCGAAGACAAAAACGGGTTTTATAGAGTCG
>JANYCL010000400.1 GCA_025360355.1 Sphingobacteriaceae bacterium | reverse complement strand
TAGGAAAAATGTTATTTAGCGGCGAAGAAGTTTTAAAAAAATGTAATGTTTTGTCGGGTGGTGAAAAAGTAAGATGTATGACGAGCAGAATGATGCTGGTGAATCCGAATATGCTCATCATTGATGAACCAACAAACCATTACATTTTTTTAAAACTTCTTCGCCGCTAAATAACATTTTTCCTAAAAAGCCACGCACATAACTTTCATCTTTGTTGGTTGAATATTGTCTTAACCAATCCACTAAATTCAGATCGGTTTTAAAGTATTCTGTATTATCATTGGGTGAATATCCTTTGTAAATTGTCGTTCCGAATTTATATTCACCGCTATCCGGTTTGTCAATTTCATTCAGTATATCAAATAATGAAGTGATCGCTAAATGGTTACGGCTAATAAAAGCAATTTTATCACCTTTTTTTACATTAAAAGAAGTTTTACTAAATAACAAACCATCCACATTTGATTTGGATAGATTTTCTGTTTGCAAAATTTGATCACCTGCTTCGCGTTCTTGTCTGAAAATAATACCGGGATACTTTCTGTTACTTGGCGGGATCTCTTCGACCACTAATTTTTCCAATAATTTTTTACGTGAAGTTGCTTGACTCGATTTACTTGCATTTGCACTAAATCTCCTAACGAAATCCTGTAACTCTGTTCTCTTATCTTCAGTCTTTTTATTTGCATCAGCACGTTGTTTTAAAGCAAGCTGACTCATCTGATACCAGAAACTATAATTACCTGAGTAAATTTTTAATTTTCCAAAATCAATATCGCAAACGCTTGTACAAACTGCATCTAAAAAGTGACGATCGTGACTAATTACAATAACTGTATTCTCAAAATCGGCTAAAATTTTCTAACCAGGTTATTGTTTCAACATCCAGATCATTCGTGGGCTCATCTAATAATAAAATATCCGGATTACCGAATAAAGCCTGACACAACAATATTTTTACTTTTTCTTTACCTGTTAAGTCTTTCATTAATTTGGTGTGGAATTCAACGCCAATGCCAAGTGTAGTTAATAAACCTGCTGCATCGCTTTCTGCATTCCATCCGTTCATCTCGCCAAACTCTGCTTCTAATTCTGCAGCTTTTATTCCGTCTTTCTCACTAAAATCGGGTTTAGCATAAATAGCATCTTTTTCTTTAATAAGAGCGTGTAAACGTTTGTTACCCATCATCACAGTATTTAACACAGCGAACTCATCAAACTCAAAGTGATTTTGTTTAAGAACGCTCATGCGTTGTCCGGGTGTGATGCTTACTTCACCTTTATTAGGTTCGATCTCTCCCGATAAAATTTTCATGAATGTACTTTTACCGGCACCGTTAGCGCCAATAATTCCATAACAATTTCCGGGAGTAAACTTTACATTTACTTCATCAAACAAAATACGCTTACCGTATTGCAAACTAACATTACTTACTGTGATCATGATCTTAAAATAGGGGTCAAAGATAATAAAATATTGGGGTAATTTGTTATACTTATTAATACCTTTGACCAATGAGGTTTCTTGCAATTCTGCTTCTTTTTTCACCATTGATGAGAGGACAAAGTCCATTTAACGCTACTATTTATGATGCCTCAACAAACGTTGGGATCCCGTTTGCTAGTATTGGAATAAAGGGTAAAAATATTGGGACTGTAGCGAATGAAAGAGGAAATTTTGAGTTGAATATTTTGAAATGTGATGAGGATGATAGTCTGAAAATTTCTGCAATCGGTTACATTACAAAAGGTATGACAGTCTCACAAGCTCGGAATTTAGGGACTAAAACAATAACCTTGCAACCTATAACAATGGAATTGGATGAGGTGTTAGTGAAGTCAGGAAAAATAAAACGTAAAGTGTTAGGAACCGAAAAATACAGTACGCGTAATTGTTCAGCTTTTATGGGAACAAATGGAAATTGGAAAGGGGAGGAAGCAGCCGTTCGTGCGAATAATGAAAAAGGAAGATCGGTTTTCATTGAAGATTTTAATTTTTATATCATTCAGAATAAATATGAAGATTCGCTTGTATTCCGTTTGATGTTATATTCTGTGAACGCAAAAAATTTACCGGGAGAAACATTTTTGCATCGCCCCATTATTTTTAAAACTGCTGTTAAACAAGGTGTTGTTCATTTGGATCTGAAAAACTATAATATTACTTGCGAAGGAGATTTTTTTATTAGTCTGGAATGTTTGATGGATAAAATGGATCAAACTAAATTCTGTTTTGCAGGTTCGGCAAAGATCCCGTCATACGTAAAAACATCAACATTCATGAATTGGTATAGAGTGAGAGGCGGCGGAGCTGATTTAAATGTAACAGTAAGCTATCAGAAATAATTGTCATCCTGTCCCGATAGCTATCGGGATTGCTGAAGGGTTATTTCTTCATTCCCAGTCTAATTTGGGTAATGATCCTTTTGGTATAAAGAGGAAAATCTCCTTGCATCATCCAATTATAATAACTCGGTTCTTTTTCAAAAACTTCAGTCACGGGTTTATCTTTATGTTTCCCGAAACTAAAAACTTCAATACCATTTTCATTAAAAATTATTCTACCTGCAAGATCTGCATTTTTTGTTTTGGCAGTAAGTGCACTTAAGGAATTAATATCATTTTTTACTGGAATATATAAATTACCTCTCTCATCTTTTATTTCAGTTTTTTCATAACGTTCTAATTGTGCAACAAAAATTTCGTAGGTTGCAACAGTATCCGCTTCTGCGCTGTGTGCATTTATTAATTCTTTACCGCAATAAAATTTATATGCTGCTTTTAAATTACGGGGTTCCATAAAATGGAAAATATTTTGTACGTCAACCAGTTTTCTGTTTTTAAGATCAAAGTCGACTTCTGCACGTAAAAATTCTTCCACTAAAAAAGGGACATCAAATTTATTCGAATTAAATCCTGCAAGATCTGCATTCCCAATAAAAGCTGAAAGCTGAGAAGCAAGTTCTTTAAAAGTAGGACAATCCGCTACATCTTTATCAAAGATCCCATGAATTTTAGAAACGAAAATAGGAATAGGAATTTGCGGGTTGATACGCCATGTTTTTGTTTCAGTGCTGTTGTCAGGATTTACT
>JANYCL010000397.1 GCA_025360355.1 Sphingobacteriaceae bacterium | reverse complement strand
CCAGAAACCTCTTAGTTGATCACTTAAATTTTCTTTCACCATATCAGTTTCAAACATACCGGGTGCGATTACGTTGCAGGTAATTCCTTTTTGTCCGTATTCTTTTGCAATAGTACGTGACAAGCCAATTAAACCTGCCTTGCTTGCTGCGTAATTTGCCTGGCCTGATAATCCATCCTTCGCGATGGAAGAAATATTTACAAAACGTCCTTTACGATTCGATAAAAATATAGGAAGGAAAGCGCGCATCACATAAAATGTTCCGCTAAGATTTGTTCCTATAACATCATCCCATTCTTCATCCGTCATGCTGAATGCTAAATTATTCCGGTTGATACCTGCATTATTTATTACAGTATCGATAGACTCAAAATCATCGAGAACTGAATCCACAACATCTGCAACTTTATCTGCATAACGTGTATTCAATTGATAACCTTTACACATTTGATTCGGTGCAATGCGTTTTGCTTCATCTATTATTGCTTTAACGTTGGTTTCAGGATTATTATAAGTAAACGCAACATCATGACCTCTTTCCAAAGCCATCATCATAGTTTTGTTACCAATTCCTCTTGATCCGCCGGTAATAAAAATTTTCATCTTATTTTTTGTACTTTTTAATTAAACTAATGCAATTTAAACCGCCAAAACCAAAAGAGTTCTTTAGTAAAATATTTACTTCATGTTTTGTTCTTTTGCCTCTACAAACATCTACATCAACTTCCGGATCCAAATTTTCAATATTAATTGAAGGATGTAATTCGCCTCTGTTCATTTGTAAAACAGCAGCAACTGTTTCAACGGTAGCTGCCGACCAACATGTATGACCAAGCATTGATTTAGGCGCATTGATTTTTAATTTCTTACAATGCTCGCCAAATACATCTTTAATAGAACGTAATTCAGTTAGATCTCCCAATGGAGTTGAAGTAGCGTGTGCACTGATATAATCTACTTCTTCAGGTTTTACGTTACAATTTTTTAATAAGCGTTTCATTAAACGTGCTTGTCCGATCTGAGAAGGTTGCGGTAAATGACAACCATCTGAAGAAGATTCAACACCTAAAATTTCTGCATAAATTTTTGCACCGCGTGCAATGGCGTGATCTAATTCTTCTAAAATAAGAACAGCTGCACCGTGTGATGGAACAAAACCTTCGCGGCGTGTATCGTATGGGCGACTTGCTTTTTCAGGCGTATCGTTAAAAGATTTATAAGAAATAGCTCCTAAAATTGCCATTCCCTGCATATCTAAAGGTGAATAATCTAATACAGGAGCAACAACAGCGGCAACATTTACATCGTGCATTTGAATTTCATCAACTGCGCAACGCATTGCTACGTTACCACTCGCACATGCTGCACCCACAGTATATGCAGGACCGTGCAATTGTAAAATATCTGTAACAGCACCAACGTGATGCGTATCTAATCCGTAAAGTGCAAATAAACCATCTACAAAATCCGGTTCATCATTAAAAATATCGTGGTTTTCGTAAGTGTATTTTTGATTTAGATTATGTCCGGCAACAATGGTTGCAATATTATTTCCATCTTTAATTTGTTCTAAATAACCTGCATCTTTAAATGCTTCTACTGCTGTTTGCAAAGAAACTGCAACCGCCCAAGGCGATTTTTTGCCAAGCTTTTCAAAACGCTTAAAAACATCTTCGGGTATGTTTCCTTTGTAGCTATCAATTTTCCCATTGATGTCGTAATTGCCATTGTCGCCGCCAACTTTAGAATAAATTTTGCTTGAGTCCAATGATGTCCATCTTGTGATAGCCGATTTACCTGCTAATAAATTTTCTATGAATGTTTCTAGATTATCTCCGATCGGTGTGTTGATCGACATTCCTGTAATTACTACGCGTTTCTTTAACATTGATCAATTTTTAAGGGTAATACACTTCTAAAATACTGTGAGAATAAATTTCGTTATTAATTATTACTTGAGCTGCCATTAATCCCATAAAATCATCGTCTTCCAATGATTTTACTCTTATTATAAGATTGTCACCGGGCATAACTCCTTTGTTGAACCCGGCATTATGTACTCTGGTAAATAAACCCTTTACAGGCTGACTATTTTCGTTAATTGCAGTTGTACTGTTCTTTGTAAAATAAGCCAGACATAAACCTGCCTGTCCCATACTTTCAATTTGCATAACTCCCGGATATACCGGTGCATCGGGGAAATGTCCTGCAAATAAAGGGTCGGATGGATTCACTAAACTGGTAACTTCAATTATCTTTTGCTCTAAATTCACTAATGTTATGGTAGAAATTAAAGCGAAAGGGTCTCTGTGAGGGATTATTTTATTAATGGAATCTTTTCCAAAGGAAACTTTAATGGTGCCTTCAGTTGGCATAACCATTAACTCTCTTTTTAAGCTCTGGGTTAAAGCTTCTTTCTCGTTAATATTCACGGTGCAATATTACTTATTTATTCACAGAATTTTAAGAGAAAAATAGCAAGGAATTAACATGTTTTTGACAGGATTTTAGGGGCTAAATAGCTTTAGGACAGGAGTGAGGGTCTTAGTTGCTATTATGCCGCTCTGTTTTCCATTGTCTAATCGTCTTCCCAATCAACACGATGGTCGCGATAAATATTACCGAAATTATTATTAGCTGAAGATTCCTTTCGCTGTCAAGTTGAATTTTATCGGAGTTACTTAATTCCTTAGGAAGGGAACTTAATGGGGGATAAATAGTCCAACCCTCTTTCGCAGGCCCGATGTCTTCGGAACCTAAGGTCCAGTAATGAAATAAAAATGATATCATCCATAAGACAGCCGCAATAATAATTTCAACAGTAATATAAAGTTTAAGAAATTTGAAGTATATCAGTCGACCAAGATTAATTGAAATATAAATTGGAAGGAAAAATTTTGAAACGATACCGAAAATGAGGTAAGCCCTACGGACTTCGAATGATAACATTTCGAAGTAATTGTTATAACTCAGGTCTATACCGTAGAAGATGTGATAAAGTCCGACCGAAAGTCCAGCAGTAAGGATGATAAGGCAAATTTCTGTAAATATATTTTTTTTCATTATTAT
>JANYCL010000380.1 GCA_025360355.1 Sphingobacteriaceae bacterium | reverse complement strand
CCAACCTGTTGTCCCAACTACAATTGGTAAGTTGGCATCAAAACATTTATAAATATTTTCTTCAACAGTGTGAGGCGTACTGAATTCAATGGCGACATCTCCTTTTGCTAATTGTTCTTTGGTAATTGATGAATGATTATTTTCATCAACTTTCAAAACAATTTCATGTTTACGGTCGAGGGCAATTTTTTCAATTTCCTTTCCCATTTTTCCGTAACCTAATAATATTATTTTCATTCTACTTGAATTTAAAATTTAAAGATAAACCTGTTTGCACTCCAACCGAATTATTAAAACAATAAACATTGCTGTAAGGTTTTATTTGCAAAGTGAGATCATCACTCACATCAAATGTTCTTAAATGCGCATCTACGTTCGCGTCCACCAAATTAAAAACATAAATGATACTCATTCCAATAAATCCAAGATCGCGGTTTTTGCGGTAACCGGTTTTTATAACCAGTAATTGGTCGCTGCTATATTTTGTTTCATTAATTGTGGTAGGGTCATTATCATTTTCTGCTTTTAAATATTTACTGTATTTGGCATATTCCAATTGGTTGGTATAAAATAAATAACCAAAACCTCCTAAGCCCGCATAAACGATAGGCACTTTCCACCATCTACGGTTGTATACTTGTCCTAACCCCGGCAATATTGCACTCATGATCGTTGCTTTGCGTGCTTCGCGGTAAGTCGATTTTTTGGTGGCTTTTTTTTCAACCTTAACGGTATCCGCTGTTTGGGAAATAATAAAACCGGAAACAGAAAAAAGTAAAACGAAAAAAAATATGATCTTGTTTTTTTGCATTACGCAATGTCTTTAACTAAAACATTTCCTTTATCTTCTTCCATAACATTTTCAAGATCGTGCATCAGGCGGTTAATCGTTTTTAATTCGTTTACATTGGTAATTGGCAGTTCATTTACTCCTTTTTCATCAAGTGTGTTGATGATAAATTTTAAGGTGAGCTGTGAATCGGAAATCCCGGGCTGGTAAGCAATTTCTTTATCGTTGGTTGTTTTTATTTCTGATAATATTTTTGTCTCTACTAATTCGTTAATAACGGTCCGCGCCAAACGGACAGGCAGATCTAAAGTGTGGGCGATTTCCATAGCGGTATTTGCTTTGCTGGCTGACTGAAAATTCTTTACTACATTATTACAGATCATTAAAGCGATCACGCGCTTATAACGAACACTGATGTTCTTAATTTCATTTTCTAATTCGTAATGGTCAACATTTTGATTTGCAAAAGCGAGTTCAGCTCCGAACAAAACAATATACCAGCTATACTGCACCCAAATTAAAAACAAAGGAAGAGCTGCAAAACTTCCGTAGATGGCGTTCATCCTGGAAGTGCCGATCTGGAAACTAATATAAGCCCACTGTAATAATTCGAACAACAAGGCGGATACAAAAGCGGCAGCAAAGGCTGATCTCAAACTAACAGATGTGTTAGGTAAAACCACATACAAAAAAGTAAATACACCAACGAGCATTAAAAAGGAAATACATTTTAAGATCGCAGCGGTTGCTCCTGAAATAATATATATTTCCGAAACATGGGTTTGTATAGCTACAGTTAAACCGCCGGAAATAACCAGAAATATAGGCGCAATTAAAATGATGGTTAAATAGTCAGTGACTTTACGATACCAAGTTCTTCCTTTTTTAATTTCCCAAATATCATTAAAACTATTCTCGATATTCATTAATAAAGAAATAACACTCCACAATAATAATAAAATACCGAATCCTGCAATTACACTTCCTTTTGCATTAGCCAACATTTGATCGGCATAGATGAGAGCCTGATTAAGTACGGTTGATGACTGTGAAGAACCATTAGCAATATCTGCCTTCAATGTTTCATCGTAACCAAAAGCTTTACCGATGGCAAATATTAATGCCAACACAGGAACAATGGAAAATAATGTGTAGAAGGTGAGAGCAGTCGCTTTAATTAAACATTTATCTTCATTAAAACCTTTTAACGATAAAGTGAAAACACGAAGCTGTTTTACCCAATAACCATGGCGTTTGCTTAGCTTATCTAAACGGATCACCCAAAGTTTTTCGTTTATAAAACCCCAGCTCTTTTTTAAAATAGTTATTATACCTGCCATTAGATTACAAAAATAAGCAATTATAAGTCAGCAAGCGCAACCAGAAATGTTTCAATTTTCGCCTTCATTTCGCTTGGATTACAGTTGTAATTATTAAATAATACAGAGAAGGTTAGATCTTTGCCTGCTTTTGTTTTTACATAACCACAATAACCGCGGGCCCTGCTGATATAACCGGTTTTCGCTTTCATGTTCTTCTCGATAAAAGTGCCTTTGCCAATATTTTTCATGCTGCCACTGAAACCTGCCTGTGGCAAAGAATTATAAAAAGGCTTGAATAGAACAGAGTCGTGATACATTTTGTATAAGAGATTTGCTTCAAAACTTGTTGTAACAGTATTAGCACGCGACAAACCATTTCCGTCTACCATATATAATTCGGAAACATCTAAACCTTTATTTTTCCAATACTCTTTTGTTTTTTCAATACCGGTATACTGACTGCCTTTACCAACAGTTTTTAAAAGCGTTTCACAAAATAAATTATTACTCGTGAGATTGGTATAAAAAACTATTTTTTCGAGTGCTGAGGAATAATTGGTGTGCATCAACAATTTTTCTTTTTTTACATCCGGATTCTCATTGTCATAATTACTTTTTGCACAAAGCGAAGGTGTGATAATGCCGATCTTATTTAAAGAGGTCTCTAAAAATTCAGCGCAAAGTAAAGCAGGGTCAGGGAGGGCAGCACGAACTTCTAATTCTTTTTTATTGGGAGGGATTGTACCTGTAATTCTTTTTTTATTCCCGAAAGGATCTCCTGTAACATAAGCATCATCTTCTTTTCCTGCGGCTTTCACATCATCGTCGTGATCAAGTGTAATTCCCCTGTATTTTGGTTTTATGTCGATGATCATTGCTTTACTTCCTGTTTCTTTACTTTCAAAAATAATGCTGTACAAATTATCATTGAAAGACAAACCACAAGGCGCAACACCAAAATAATTACTGATATCACCCCAGATCCAATTGGCGGGGATGTGCTGACCGTAACACGAAGCATCGCCGATAATTTTACCTTTTACTTCTTTTAATCCTTTTTTCGCGAGTACTTCGGCCCATTTGTAAGTGATATCGGTTGTGTCTTTTTTATTTAAGAATAATTCTGAATTCAAAGTGGGATCACCTGAACCACGAATGATGATATCGCCATTTAAAACTCCGGTTGCTTTATCAAACGTTCCTGTAAAATAAATACGTGTATCGTAACGGTAAAATTTACCAAGCGTTCCTAAAGCTGCAGTCGTTGTAACAACTTTTAATGTGCTGGCAGGAATAACTGAAATATGCGAATTAAGTTCTTTAACCACACCACCGGTTTCCGCATCCAATACACAAAAAGCATAAGTGCTGTTAGCTAAAACTTTATCAGCTTTCCATGTTTCAACTACCTGTTCAATAGTTACAGTTTGTGAAAACGAAAAAAAAGGGATCAGTAAAAAAAATAATATTCGCATGATAAATTAAATCACATTAAAGTTCAAAAAATAAAGCTTTAACTCTGGTTAAAATTAATTAAGATGTTAAGAGAGGAGCGTTAATAAAACTTATATCTACGAATACGAATTTAAACGAATGTACGAATCTGTGTGGTTAATTAATAAAATCATGGAAAGTCTAAACGGTTAGATTCGTAAATTCGCAAGGATTAGTATTCGTAGTTACTGAAGAGCCCCGTTCTTGTACTTCTCTTTCTTGATGAGTTGTCCTTTTTCGTTGTAATATGACCAATCGCCTTCTTTCTGGTAATCTTTTGCGTCTTCTTTATAGCAAGTATAACCTTCTACTTTAACTTTTCCATTTTCATAATATTCTTTTTCAGAATATTTTTTTGCTTTTTTGTCTACAAGTGAAAATTCTGTAGCAGGAGCACCGTTCTCGTAATACTTACTGTTTCTGTAAATGTATTTAGCATCTTTATCTTTTTCCAGAACGGTAGCCTTAGAGCCATTCGGGAAAAATGAATATTCGTTTTGAGCAGTGCCACTGTAATATAAAATTTGAGTACGCACAGTACCGTTGGGATAATAAATATCAACTGAACAACGCGCAGGATCTGAAACAACAATGCTTCTTTCAATTTGTCCACTCTCAAAAAAATTCTTGAATACTTTTATTTGTCCGTCAACATAAAAACCTTTGTGCAATAAATTACCATTTATATAATAATCTTCCTGCCAGCCTTGTAAGTTGTAACCTGAATTATTATAACGGATAGAATCACCACCAATAGATGGGACCAGTTTGTTATACATTTTGATCCCTTTATCAGGATCTAAAGCTTCGGCAACAGTATAACGTTTTAAACCGGGTACCTGATCGGCAAAGCGCTGCGCTGAACCAACAAGTGAGGAGAAACTAAAAACAACTATTAAAAACTTCAATCTCATTATTAAATTTAATAAAAATTACCCTAAAAAGCAATTAATGTATCCCAATATCTGCTAAATAACGTTCTGCATCCAATGCACCCATACAACCGGTTCCTGCTGCTGTTACAGCTTGTCGGTACACTTTATCTGCAGCATCACCTACAGCAAAAACGCCTTTAATATTTGTTTTAGTAGAGCCGGGTACAACTTGTATGTAGCCCAATTCGTCCATGTCTAATTGTCCTTTAAAAATATCTGTGTTCGGTTTATGTCCTATAGCAACAAAGAAACCTGTGACAATTATTTTTTTTGATTCTCCAGTTTTAAAATTTTTGACAATAATTCCTTCCACTGCTTTTTCACCAAGAACATCTTCGGTTGCGCTATCCCATAAAATTTCAATATTTGGTGTATTTAAAACACGGTGCTGCATTGCTTTACTTGCGCGCATTTCGCTGCGGCGGACGATCATGTAAACTTTTTTGCAGAGCTTAGCTAAGTAAGTTGCTTCTTCAGCAGCAGTATCTCCTGCACCTACAATTGCTACTTCTTGTCCTTTAAAAAAGAAACCATCACAAACTGCACAAGCACTAACGCCGCCTGCATTCATGCGTAAACGCGTTTCGTTCTCTAGTCCAAGCCATTTTGCACTTGCTCCTGTAGAAACTATAATTGTATTGGCAGAAATTTCAATTGTATCATCGATCCAAACTTTTTTCGGATCACTTTTAAGATCGGCTTTAGTTACCATCCCGAATCTAACATCAGTACCAAAACGTTCAGCCTGAGCTTTCAGATCTTCCATCATTTCAGGACCAGTTATTCCTTTTGGGTAGCCAGGAAAATTATCAACTTCTGTGGTTTCGGTTAATTGTCCGCCCGGAGTCATGCCCGTATATAGAACCGGTTTTAGATCGGCGCGTGCGGCGTAAATAGCTGCGGTGTATCCTGCAGGACCTGAACCAATGATCAGGCATTTAAGAATGTTATTCGAGGACATAATTAGGGCTTTCTCAATTGATTGCGGGGCAAATTTACTCTAAGATTTAGAGATTTAAGGGCTAATTACGAAATATTATGAATAAATTAATGTAGATAACTGGGGTTCTATGCCTTAGAATTACACTTTTTGGAAGATAAGCATAGCCCAATCATTCTTAAGCTCTTGTTTATGTAATTTAAAACAATGTGTTGAAGCTAAATTAATTAACTCTGCGCAATCTGTTTTAAAAAACCCACTAATGAACAAATGTGCGTTTGATTTTAATGAGCCTGAGAAAGCAGGTAAATAGCTCTTTAAAACATTTTTATTGATGTTGGCAAGGATCACATCGTAATGATTTTTTTTGGAACTTAAAAGATCGCTGCTGCCTTCTACAATTTTAATATCAGAACAACCATTGTTGGCGCAATTTTCAATAGCATTTTCAACCGACCATTCATCAATGTCATTTCCGGTTACATTTTGAGCGCCTAATTTTTTGGCGAGAATGCTTAATACTCCCGTCCCGCAACCCATATCAAAAACAGTTTTGTTTTTAAAATCGTAATCAAGCATGTTTTTGCACATGAGCCAGGTGGTGTCGTGATGTCCGGTACCAAAACTCATTTTGGGCATGATAATAATATCGTATTTGTATTTTTTATTGAGTGTATGAAATGGTGCGCGGATAATGCAGGAATCATCGATCACAACTGGATCAAAATTCTTTTCCCATTCTTCATTCCAGTTTATTTTTGCCATTATTTCCTGCGTAAAAACGTAAGAGAAATCTTCAAAGGTGAAATCGTTTAAGTTTACTGAAGAATTTAAATTTTCGGGAATATAAGCTACAAAACCTTTATCGGTATTTTCGAAAGTTTCGAAACCCATTTCAGCAATAGAGGAAATTAAAATATCAGAACCGGGTTCAGGAGGAGTAACAGTAAAAGTATATTGAATATAATCCATTAAAACGACTGAATGATCTTACAAAAATCATCTGCTTTAAGTGATGCGCCTCCAATTAAACCGCCATCAATGTCTGCGCATGCAAATAATTCTTTTGCGTTTTGTGCATTACAGCTTCCGCCATAAAGCAAAGATGTATTTGCTGCAACATCAGCACCAAATAAATTTTCCAAAACAGAACGAATGTGTGCGTGCATTTCCTGTGCTTGTGCAGGAGTTGCAGTTTCGCCTGTACCAATTGCCCAAACAGGTTCGTATGCAATAATAACGTTTGCCGGATCTAAACTTTGTAAGGCTTCTGTTATTTGTGTTTTTACAACCTCAAGATGTTTGTTTGTTTTACGTTCAGTTAATCTTTCACCAACACAATAAATAACTTTTAAATTATTTTGCAGAGCAAGTTTTATTTTTTTTGAAGCAATAGAATTGGTTTCGCCAAAATACTGACGACGTTCTGAATGTCCAACCAAAACAAATTTACATCCTACCGAACTTAACATAGCAGCAGAAACTTCTCCTGTAAAAGCTCCGGATTCATGTTCGCTGCAATTTTGCGCGCCGACAAAAAAATGTTCTGCTGAAGCAACTGTATTTACAAGAGAAGAAATTAAAACAGATGGAGGGAAAATAATTTTAGTGACAGAATCATCACCGAGGTTTTCCAGAATTGTAGAAACAAGCTCTTGTCCTTCACTAAGAGTTTTGTTCAGTTTCCAATTCCCGGCAACAAATTTTTGTCTGCTCATTTTTATTTAATTCTTACACGCGGATCAAGGATACCGTAAGCGATATCAACCAAAATATTTATGAATACAAATATGGTAGCGAAAATTAAAGTAGCACCCATTACAACAGGAAGATCATTTTTAGTTAACGCTTCAAAAACTTCGTAACCGATACCTTTCCAGCTAAAAATAAATTCTACAAAAACTGCACCCGCCATTAAACCTGCAAACCATCCCGAGATCGCAGTCACAACCGGATTCAATGCGTTCTTAAGAGCATGCTTCATTATTATTTTATAAAAACCTAATCCTTTTGCTTTTGCTGTACGGATATAATCCTGCGACAAAACATCTAACAAAGAACTCCGCATCAACTGAACTACAATGGCGAGCGGACGTATACCCAGAGTAACAGATGGTAATATTAAATTTTTAAGTGTGAGAATTTCACCTTTCCAGGGATCAACATCATATAAACTTCCTGTCGGAGATAGACCCGTGTATTTTGTGAGAACATAGCCAAAAAGCCAGGCAATTATTAAACCAATGAAAAATGAAGGTGCCGCCATTCCCAATACAGAAAGAACTAGCGACAATTTATCATAGAACGTATTTCGTTTTACGGCAGCAAGAATACCTAAAAAAACCCCAATAATAGTTGCGATGATAATTGATGTGAAGGCTAAAACAGCAGTTTCAGGTAAAGTTTCAAGGATTATGTCGGATACCCTTCGTTTCGAGATATAGGATCGCCGGAGATAGGGCACCTTGAGTACCACAACCTTGTTATTTCCCACTTTAAAAAGGGGAGTCCAGGTATATTTATCAGGGTTTAAATACCAATGACTTTCAGTAGCTTTATAGTCGTGAACGGAAACTACAAAGAGATCGTTCAGATAAAGGGCGTATTGTTCCATTACGGGAAGGTCGGTACCAAGATCGCGGTGAATGGCCTCAACAGCCTCTTTATTAGCACGCTGACCCAACATAATTGAAGCAGGATCACCTGGTAAAACGTTAAATAGGAAGAAAACCGTAGTTATAACACCAAGTAGAACAATAACTCCGTAAATGATTTTTTTGGCAATAAATTTTAACACAAAACTTGGGTTTTGAACAAAGTGCTAATTAAATAAAAATTAAGCGGATATAAAACTGTTTTTAGATAAAGTTTACTTTTGCACAAACGAAAATTTGCTATTGAAACCTAAATATCATTTTCTTCTCATTTTTGCTATTTGCATTAACGGCATTTATGGTCAGAAAGTAGGCTTGGTTTTAAGTGGCGGCGGTTCAAGCGGGGTGAGTCATGTCGGTGTTTTAAAGGCTCTTGAAGAAAATAACATTCCTATTGATTACATTTCGGGTACTTCCATAGGCAGTCTCATTGGAGCGTATTATGCAGCCGGCTATACTCCACAGGAGATTGAAAAATTAGTTAAAAGCGAACTGTTCCAGAAAATTTTCAAAGGCGAGATCCCCGCAAAATACACTTACTTCCTGAAAAGACATGATGAAGATGCTTCATGGCAAACTTTTAAGTTGAGCTTTAGCACAAAATTCATAAATAACCTTCCTACCAATTTTATTAATTCAGTTCCTGTCGATTTTTATTTGATGGAGGCTTTTTGCGGAGCCAATGCTTATGCGAAAAATAATTTTGACAGTTTGGTGGTGCCTTACAGATGTATTGCTTCGGACGTGGAGAGTAAGCAGACCGTTATCTTTAGAGATGGCGATCTGTCGTCATGTATCAGGGCATCGATGAGTTATCCTTTTTATTTACGGCCGATTTCAATCAAGAATAAATTATTATTCGACGGAGGTTTGTATAATAATCTTCCAACCAATGTGATGTATGATGAATTTTATCCTGATTTTATCATTGGTTCTTCAGTTGCAGAAGTACCACAGCCACCATCTGATGATAATTTATATTTACAGATCCGTCACATGCTTACTACGCAAACTAATTTTAATCCCGTTTGTGAAAATGGGATATTGATCCAGCCCTGGAGTGATGTGAACACTTTTAATTTTGATGAGATAGACAGATTGATAGACAGCGGCTATGTTACAACAATACGGATGATGCCGGAAATAAAAAAACGTGTTGAACGGATGGCTGATAATGAAGCCTTGAAACTGAAAAGGGAAAAAATTAAAAAAGCAGAGGTGTCGGACAGTATTGTTTTTAATTCGGTTGATATTGAAGGTGTGAGTACTAAAACTAAAAAATTCATCAGAAGAAGCATTTTCTATAAAAGCAAACCATTCAGTTTAGCATTACTGAAAAAAAATTATTTCAGATTAACATCTGATGATAAAATAAAATCGGTTTATCCCATTGCATCAAAAGATACCAGCGGTTCAGGATTCTTTAATTTGAAATTATTGGCTAAAAAGGAAAAAAGTTTCTTTATGGATATTGGCGGAAACGTTTCGAACAGACCCATAAGTGAAGGCTTTTTAGGTTTACAATATAATCACCTTGGCAGAATTGGATTCACCGCTTATGCGAATGGTTATTATGGAAAATTACATAGTAGTGGTCATTTTAAATTACGTTTTGATTTTCCGGGCAAAGTGCCTTTTTATGTCGAACCAAGCTTTACAATATCACGTTGGGATTATTTCAGTAGCAGTGCATTGTTCTATGACTTTCAAAAACCTGCTTATATGTTGCAGGAAGACCGTTATGGTGAATTAAAGATCGGATTGCCTCTAGGGAATGTTTCTAAAGTTGTTGCATCCGGCGGTTATTCCGAATGGGGAAACAGATATTATCAAACCAGTAATTTTACAAAATTAGATACAGCTGATGCCACTTATTTTGATTTTGCCTATGCACAACTTTCCTATGAATTAAATACGCTGAACCGTAAACAATATGCAAGCAGCGGTACAAAAATTCATTTCAGGGCAAAATATGTAAATGGTGCAGAAAGTTTTTACCCCGGAACAACTTCATTAGACACAGTGAAAACAATTAATTCCCCAATGCATACCTGGGTGCAATTTAAATTTACTTTTGATAGTTATATACGAACATTTAAAGGATTTAAGATTGGTGTTTTTTTAGAAGGAGTTTATTCAACGCAGGATTTTTTCAGAAACTATACTTCAAGTATTTTATCGGCACCTGCATTTAATCCAACACTTGAGAGTCAGACATTATTTATTCCTCAATACCGCGCGCATCAATATTTAGCAGGTGGATTAAAAGCAATTACAACACCCTGGAAAAAATTTGATATACGTTTTGAAGGATATCTTTTCCAGCCTGTTACATCCATTACTTCAACTTCTGCTCAAACTGCACAATACACAAAACCTTTTCTATACAGGAATTTTATTGGATTGGTTGCTTTAGTTTACACTACGCCTGTTGGTCCGGTGAGCATTGGTATGAATTACTATGATAAGAACGAGAATAGTTTTTCATTCTTCTTCCATGTTGGTTATATCATCTTCAATAAAAAATCGATCGATTAACAATAAAAAACCCCAACATTTTTGTCGGGGTCTAAATAAATTTCATTTATCTCATCGTCATCCTGACCGTCCGAAGGACGCAAGTCAGGATCTCAAAATTTTAGGCAGGCACCTTGCCTAAAATTTTGGCCATTGTTTTACCAATGTCAGCAGGACTTTCACACACGTGAATTCCGCATTCTTTTAAGATCGCCATTTTAGCTTGCGCTGTATCATCTTTACCACCAACAATTGCACCTGCATGACCCATTGTACGTCCTTTAGGAGCAGTTTGTCCGGCAATGAAACCAACTACAGGTTTTTTATTCCCATTCGCTTTGATCCACCGTGCAGCTTCTGCTTCTAATCCGCCGCCAATTTCTCCAATGATAACTATTCCTTCAGTTTCAGGATCATTCATGAATAATTCAACCGCATCTTTTGTAGTAGTTCCAATGATAGGATCACCGCCAATACCAATTGCAGTAGTAACGCCTAAACCTGCTTTTGCAACCTGATCAGCTGCTTCGTAAGTTAAAGTTCCCGATTTAGAAACGATACCAATACGGCCTTTAACAAACACAAAGCCCGGCATAATGCCTACTTTAGCTTCGCCGGCTGTGATAACGCCCGGACAGTTAGGACCAATTAAACGGCAATCTTTTCCTT
>JANYCL010000366.1 GCA_025360355.1 Sphingobacteriaceae bacterium | reverse complement strand
CCTTAACCAATTCTTCCTCACTATATTTTTTTACAGCTGTCAAATTCACATAATGAATGTACGTAAAATTAGACGACAGCAATTGTTTATCCTTACAAATGTGAAATATGTAAGAAATCAAATCTTGGTTAAGTGATTGTTAAGCAAAAGGTTCAAAAGAAAAAGGAGACGCTTCCTTTTATGAAAAAAGGGCTTCCGGGTGTAAAGTGCAATTCACTTACAGATTGACTTTCGTTCCTTAAACGACTTTCGGTATCAAATTGAGCCTGATTCCATTTCGTATTTAAAAGATTCTCGGCCGACAAACCTATTTGGTATTTAGGCTGTGTATAATTTACTACAGCATCCAGTAAAAAATAACCAATGGCTTTAACACTATTATCTTCATTGGCAGGTCGCGAATTAAGATAACGATAACGAAGGCCTGCATTAATACCTTTTGTTTGTTTTAAAGATAGACCACCGGTACTGGTTAAAGACGGAGCTAAGGGAATGTAATTTTCTCCCTTAGGCAAATTAATGTAACGCCCATGATTATAGTTTATATCAAAATCGGCAAATAAAATATTTGTAAGCTGAAAACGCATGGATAGATCAGTTCCTAATCTTCTTGTGGCTCCGGTAATTTTAACAATGGCTTCATCACCAACGTAAACTAATTCGCTTTCCAGATCTAAGCCCCATAACGCGGCATTAACTAATATTTTTTTACCTAATTTAAATGTTGAACCTGCTTCGTAACCTAATGCAGTTGGTAAATTTGTTTGATTGCCTTTTAAAACTACTGAACGCGCATCGTTAGAATGAAAACCATAACCTGCATGTGCAAAGAATTGAACATTAGGAGAAGCATCATAATACAAGTTTAATTTAGGACTAACTTTTGGAACTTGTTTACTGCCACTTAAACTATCATATTTAAAATTCTTAAATTGAAAATTAAAATAATCAAAACGTATTGCTGCATTCACCGAAAATTTTTCAGTTAAGTAAAGTGTTTCATCTAAATAAGCGTTTATGTTCTGTTCAAATAAATGTCCAACCGAAATCGTATCTAAAATTGTGCGTTTTACAGAATGCATTAACGAAACGATACCTTCATCAATTCTTGTACCAACTCCAACTGTAGTTTTAAGTGTTTTTGCTCCGATGTTTGAATTTTTCTCGTATGAGAATTTGTAACCGTAAATATTTCTCCCATTTTCTTTTTGATTGATCTGATCACCATTTACACTATCGTGTAAAAAGAAAGTAAAGTTAGAATACAGATTAAAATCATAATAACTATAGAAAGCCTGATTTTTGATCAGTCCGCCATTCTTTAAAGAAGTTGTTAATGCTAAATTAGCATTTGTTCTTCCTGTATTTCCACCTTCAGTAGGATCCAAACTTCCGAAACGTGAAATATCACCATTATTTACAGCCCGTGTAGGAATTTGTCCGGATGCATCCCATTTAGACGAGAATGTTGAAACGGAAAGAGAAAGGAAATTATTATCATTTAATTGTCCGCTGTATTTTGCAAAAATATTATAACGGTAAAAATGCTGTTTGTTCTCTAAAAATGAATTCGAGTAATTGTATTCACCTGCTACATAAAAATTCTCATTCAGTTTTGTAAATAAATGTTTTCCTTGCAAAAGATCGATCATGGCCATCGCGCGATAGGTATCAAACTGACCATATTCCATCTTCACCATACTTTTCCCAATATTATTTTTTGTAGAGAACTCACCTGCTCCCGATGTTGCGAAATCTCCATAAGCTGCATTGTAAGTGCCTTTGTACACTTTTAGTTTGTCAATGGTCTCAGGTATCACAAAATGAAAATCCGCATAACCTTGTCCGTGCGCATGTGAAACCATGTTTACCGGCATTCCATCAATATTCACAGAGAAATCCGTACCGTGATCGCAATCAAAGCCTCTTAAAAAAATTTGTTCTGCTTTACCTCCACCCGCGTGTTGCGCGATAAATAAACCCGGCACAAGTTTTAGTAAGTCCTGCGCAGAATTAGTTGGACGTAATTGCTGATCGATTTGACTTATAATTTCTGCTCCGTGAGAATTATTTTTAGAATCAGAAACTACAATTTCTTTAAGGTTAATTCCGCCTTTTGGCAAAGTATCTTTAGTTGCAGTTTGTGAAAAAGCAAAACATTGCACGCAAATAAAAATTAAACAATAAAATTTTTTCATTTGAAAACTAAAAAAGTACAATTAATAAACAGAAATGACCTTATGAAGTCATTAACTAAAACTGATCTGTAAATTATACTTGTTTAGGAGGAGGAGAATTGATCTGATTAAAACCGCAAACTGCATTTTGTTTTGGTTTGATCGATGGAATAATCTTAACTGCATTCATTTCAAAATCAAAATTCAGTTCATGTATAATTTGATTTGAATTTGTTTCGTTTGATTTTTCAGTTGAAGATGATTTCTCTTGTGTTGAATTTTTATCTTCTTCAGAAATAGTTTTTAATTCGTTGTGTAAGTGATAATGTCCGTTTTCAAAATGAACAGTCGCCATATGCTGTACTTTCCAGAATGTATGCGCAAGGGCATCATTGATTACAGCCGTTAATGGCTTTAATTGCGCTGCAGCATAAACAAATAAGATCAGGTATATGGAAAGTCTTTTCACTATAGATACATACGGTGAAAAATAGCATTTGGATTTAAAATTTATTGAAAAAAGGCCCGTTCTATGGTCCAATAAAGGGCAATTAGCGCTATAATGGCGGATAAAGGATTAACAATACGGCTCCTATACCATGTTTTTTGGTTAAACCATTTACCAAACAGCCACCAGGCCGCTAAAATTATGGTTACTTGTCCTAGTTCTACTCCCAAATTAAAACTTATTAAAGCATTCACAAATTCCTTTTGCGGCAAACCAAGA
>JANYCL010000309.1 GCA_025360355.1 Sphingobacteriaceae bacterium | reverse complement strand
CAGGAAAGCGCTTTAATATTTGAAACTTCAATTTATAAGAGATTGGATAAGGTCATCCTTGTAACTTCCCCAATAGAATTAAAAATGCAGCGTGTTATTGCACGTGATGGCATTCCTCAGGAAGAAATAGCAAAACGTATTAAGCATCAATTGCCGGATGAAGAAAAAATTCCGATCTCTGATATTGTGATAAAGAATGATGAAATTGAAGGATTAATTCCGCAAGTTTTATCTGCTTACGAAAAATTAAAAAATGTTTAGGAAAGATTATATCATGAGGCAATATGAGGAATTTGGGAAATTTCTTGGAATTGTACTTGGTTTGAAGAAAGAGGAAAAATGGCTTGATCTTACAGCGTTAATTAATACATCGGCTCTTAAATACACAAAGATTGAAATTGAAGACGCCGAAAAATTAAAAAATGCCGGCCTAATTGAAACCCTCACACAAAAACACGGACTCGAAGAATCAAATTTAAAAATTCTGGCCGATCTTCTTTATGAAAAAGGAATAGGATATAGCAAGCTGTTTAAAGAAAAAGAAGCAAATAATAATTTCGAAAAAGCACAGATCATTTATCAAGACATTAAGAATAGCTCACTCGAAGTTGATTTTTCGCTTGACATGCATTTTAAATTGACTGCGCTGAAACAATTGCTCAACCATGAATAAACACTAAAGTTGAGAAATGATCAATTATGATTTAGTGTTATTCACGGCTAATAAATAAATTGAACGTCTTTTATATCGAAAGTCTTTTGAGTTTTATTTTCCATTTCTAAAACCAACAAACCATTTTCATCTACACCCAAAACTTTAGCTTTAAAACGGATATTATTCTGTTCGAATTCTGAAAACTCGTTCAATTTGAAAAGTAGTTTTTTATAAGCTTCATCAATTAAGTTAAGATCTGATTTTTTCAATCGTAAATACCATTTTTCGTAATGTTTGAATAAAAACTCCATTACCGTATCGAGGTTATATTCTTTACCGGTAAGTAAATTTAAAGATGTAGCAAGTGTAAGAGAGCCAAAATAACTCTGGTTAACATTTATTCCAATCCCTATAACACTCCATTGCACAGCCTCATTTAAAATACTGTTTTCGATAAGCACACCTGCAATTTTTTTAGAGTTTACAAGAATGTCATTTGGCCATTTAATTTTTATGTCAAACTGACTATCATTTAAGATCTCAGTCAATACGTCATACAGCGCTAACGCAGTAATTTTACTTAAATAAAAAGCATTCTTTGAATTTAAAAAGCTTGGTTTTAAAATCAGTGAAAGCGTTGTATTCCGCTGTGGCTCTGCCATCCAGCTGTTACCTCTTTGTCCTTTACCTTGTGTTTGTTTATGGGTAAACACAACTGTACCCTCAATGGCATTAACGTTCTTTAACAGCTCAATGGCATAAGAATTGGTGCTATAAGTTTCAGGCAGAAAAACTTTATTTTGCCCGATAAATAGTGTTGACATTAAGACAAAAAGGTTAATTTTGTTGTGTTAGCACAAATGTATAATTTATTAAGAAAAGCATTCAATTTTTATGGCAAAAAAAGGAGTAAAAGCACCAAAGAAGAAAGCGGCGAAAAAATCTGCGAAGAAGGTTGTTAAGAAAGGAACTAAAGTTGTCTCAAAAAAAGCAGCATTAGAAGCAAAAAAAGCACCAAAAAAGAGTAAACCGAAGAAACGTACGTCTTCCTTAGCAACAGCGGGAAAGAAAAAGGTAGTTAAAAAGGTTGTTAAGAAAAAAGCAGCCCTTGTAAAAGACAAAGAAACTAAACAGGCGAATGCTATTGCAAATACCGAAAAGAAAAAGTCGGCACGTTCACTTAGCGGTAAAACAAAAACAAAACGTCCTGTAAAAGTTGTAACTGATAAGCAAACTACAGATCTAGTAGATGCGATTATTGACGGAATGCAAGAAAAGAAAGCGAAAAATATAACCATCATTAATTTATCTGAAATAGAAAACAGTGTTAGTGATTTTTTTGTGATCTGTGATGCTGATAGTAAAACGCACGTTGAAGCTATTGCTGATTCGATCGATGAAGTTGTACAAAAGAAAACAAGTGAAAGACCTTTTCATGCTGAAGGATATGAAAATGCAGAATGGATCTTATTAGATTATATAAACGTAGTTGTTCACGTTTTCCAAAAAGAAACGCGTCACTATTATAACTTAGAAGCCCTGTGGGCAGATGCAGAAATTACTTTTGCATAAATATTTGAACCAAGAACAAAATGAGCGAAGAAATTAAAAATACGGATCCTAATTTAAAGAATGATAGTTCTCCCAAAAATCAGGATGAAGAGCGTAAGAAGCAGTTCGAGAAAATGAAAGAAAAATTCTCGAAACAATCTCCTATTGGCGGAGGCGGAAAAAATAGCGGCAATAATTTTTATTGGATCTACGGAGTTGTAATTGTCGGACTTTTATTCGTTACTTTTTTCGGAACAAATTTCTCATCGCGCATGATAGAGATTTCTCAGGTTGATTTTGAACAAAAAATGTTAGCTCACGGCGATGTTGCAGGTGTTGATATTGTAAATGAAAAATTTGCACGTATTTATATTCAACCCGATAGTTTAGCAAGCCGCGAACCATACAAAGACACAAAAACAGGAGTAGCGTTTTTCCCGGATAAAAAATTTCACGGTCCGCATTTTAAATTAACTATTTCTTCGGTTGATGATTTTCTTCGTCGTATTGAAAAAGTTCAGGATGATGCAGGCATTTCAAAAGACAAACGAGTTTATCCGCATTCGGTTGATGAAACTAATTGGATGAACGAATTAACATGGATCGCGCCAATTTTAATTATGGTGTTGTTATGGTTATTCATGATGCGTCGTATGAGTGGTGGAGGCGGAGGCGGCGGTCCCGGACAGATCTTCAACATTGGAAAATCAAAAGCAGTTTTATTTGATAAAGATACAAATGTAAATATCACTTTCGATGATGTTGCAGGTTTAGATGGTGCAAAAATTGAAATTAAAGAAATTGTAGATTTTTTAAAGAATCCAAAAAAATATACCGACTTAGGAGCAAAAATTCCGAAAGGCGCATTATTAGTTGGCCCTCCCGGTACAGGAAAAACATTATTAGCAAAAGCAGTTGCAGGCGAAGCAAAAGTACCGTTCTTCTCTTTATCAGGTTCTGATTTCGTGGAGATGTTTGTTGGAGTAGGAGCGAGTCGTGTGCGAGATCTATTCCGCAATGCAAAAGAAAAAGCACCGTGTATTATTTTTATTGATGAGATCGATGCAATTGGTCGTGCCCGCGGAAAAAATGCGGCGGCTGGTGGGAATGATGAACGTGAGAATACTTTGAATCAGTTATTAACTGAGATGGATGGTTTTGGAACTAATAGTGGTGTGATTATTTTAGCAGCAACGAACCGCGCTGATATTTTAGACAGAGCTTTAATGCGTGCCGGACGTTTCGACAGACAAATTTATGTTGACATGCCGGATGTTGTTGAGCGGAAAGAAATTTTCAAAGTTCATTTAAAACATATTAAAATTGATGACAGTGTTGATGTTGAATTTTTATCAAGACAAACTCCCGGTTTCAGTGGTGCTGATATTGCAAACATTTGTAACGAAGCAGCTTTAATTGCCGCGCGTGCAGATAAAAAGCAAGTAACGAAACAAGATTTTTTAGATGCAGTGGATAGAATTATTGCAGGTTTAGAAAAGAAAAATAAAATTATTACGCCGCACGAGAAAAAAACAATTGCTTACCACGAAGCGGGTCACGCAACAGTTAGCTGGATGTTAGAACATGCTTCTCCATTGGTAAAAGTTACAATTGTGCCTCGCGGACGTTCATTAGGCGCAGCTTGGTATTTACCTGAAGAAAGACAGATCACAACCACCGAACAGATCATGGATGAGATGTGCGCTGCTTTAGGCGGACGTGTTGCTGAAGAATTAACTTTCGGAAAAATAAGCACAGGCGCATTAAGTGATCTTGAAAAAATAACAAAACAAGCTTATGCGTGTATAGTTTATTATGGTTTGAATGATAAAATTGGTAACGTAAGTTTTTACGACAGCAGCGGACAATCAGAATACTCATTCGGTAAGCCATATAGTGAAGCTACAGCGAAAACAATTGATGAAGAGGTGAAGAAGATGATCGATGTAGCTTACGCACGCACGAAACAAATTCTGACGATGAACAAAGAGAAGCTTGCTTTACTCGCGAATAAATTATTAGAGAAAGAAGTGATCTTTAAAGAAGACTTAGAAGAAATTTTCGGAAAACGTCCTTTCGATAAAGATAAAGAAGAGACAAAAGAAATTGTTTCATCAGAAGATATTATGAAGGACACAACTTTAAATCCTCCTGCATAAGTTTAATAATAAATGAATGGCTAGCCAAGACTTCAATATAACCGCTAAGTTTGTTTGGTTTTTAATAATTGGAAATGCTATTTTAGTTTCTATTGGTGCTTATATGAAAATAATACATTGGCCATTTTGGAATGCATTATTAATTACCGGATTAATTTTGCATGTTTTAACTTCAGGACTTTTAATTCATGACATGGTGAAAAATAAAGTCTACAACATGACATTTTGGGTAACGTCGATGTTGATAATGCCTCAAATTGCTTCAATTGTTTATCTAATTCAAAGAGATAAACTTATTAAGTTCGGTAGTAAATAAAAAAAGGATCATAAAAAAAGCCCTGACGAATATGTCGGGGCTTTTTATTTATATTAAATTTTAATTATCCAATCGGAGGCGGAACATTCATAAACAATCCTGCTAACTCAGGTTGTGTTTCTGCGCTAAGCCATCCAGCCATTCCTGCTTTCCAAACTTGTGATTGTTTGGTTAATTGTCCTGATGTTGCCATTGCTTTTAATTGATCTAAACCAAATGGTCCGGTTTGTTGTCCGTTCACTGCAACGTGAAACTGAATGATTGGAGGAGGAGGAACGTTAGTAGCATTATTTTGTGGGTTCACTTGATTGTTCTGATACATATTTCCCATTTGATTGCCCATGCCCATGCCCATACCCATACCCATGCCTGCACCCATCATGCCACCGCCGTTTTGATTCTCTGATGCTTTTTCCATTGATACACCAGCCTGGAATTGATTGAACGCACCAAGGTTTCCTAAAATTCCCATGCTGCTGCGTTTGTCAAGCATCGCTTCAACTTCAGCAGGTAATGAAATATTCTCGATCAAGAATTTAGTTAACTCTAAACCAAGTTCGTTGAACTCAGGACGAATTTTTTCGTGAATTATTTTAGAAACTTCATCATAATTACTTGCCATATCCAATACCGGAATTTTACTTTCGGCAATAGCATCCATTCCGCGGCTTACAGCTAAATTTCTTAGTTGCTCGTTAATTTCGTCAACAGTAAAATCAGGATTTGTAGAAGCAACTTCTTTAAAGAACATTGTTGCATCTTTTATTTTAAAAGCATAAGATCCAAAAGCACGAATGCGGATCGGACCAAATTCTGCATCACGTAACATAATTGGGTTTTTAGTTCCCCATTTTTGGTTGGTGAATTGTTTGGTATTGAAAAAGAACACATCAGCTTTGAACGGAGAATTAAATCCGTATTTCCAGCCTTTCAATGTGCTCATGATCGGCATATTTTGAGTTTCCAGAGTGTACATACCCGGTTGGAAAATATCTGCCGCTTTTCCTTCATTTAAAAACAAAGCTACCTGACTCTCGCGAACGGTAAGTTTTGCATTCATTTTTATTTCATTCCCCATACGTGGAAATTTCCACATAATGGTATCAGTGCTACTGTCGGTCCATTCAATTATATCAATGAATTCGCCCTTAATTTTGTCAAATAATCCCATGGTTTAAATTTTAATGTATGAGTAAATGTAAAAAATTAAATGATATGTTTTAATTAATTTTTGTTATGATTTTGGTCTGCTGAAATTACCCTCATCCGGTTCTCCGAACCACCTTCTCCCAAGGGGAGAAGGAAACGTTTTCCTCTCCCTTGGGAGAGGATGTCCGCTTGCGGACAGGTGAGGGTGCGTGAGCGTGTAAGTGTTAAGCGGCCTTAAGCAGGAATGGATATCAAGGAAATATCTCCATCTTTGCACAGATTGTCAGCGAAACACATAATTGTAATTGGAGGCGGGGCGGCAGGCTTTTTCGCGGCTATAAATGCGGGTGAAATGCATTCGGGAATTAAAGTCACGATACTTGAAAAAAGTAATAAACTTTTATCTAAAGTTCGTACTTCTGGTGGCGGAAGATGCAATGTGACCAATCATTGTTTTGAAGTGAACGAATTGGTGAAGAATTATCCGCGCGGATCAAAAGAATTAAAACAAGTTTTCTCACGTTTTAATGTAAGTGATACAATTGCCTGGTTCAAAAAACATGGTGTAGAATTAAAAACAGAACCCGATAACAGAATGTTTCCTGTAAGTAATTCTTCAGAAACAATTATCGACTGTTTCATGTATGAAACTAAAAAAAATGGTATCGACATAAAAATGCAAGAAGAAGTTTTAGAGATAAGATCGCTACCTAATAAACAAATTCAAGTTACTACAGATAAAAATAAATATACAGTTGATTCGGTTATATGCAGCAGCGGCGGACATAATCAAAAAAAGAATTACAGTTTCATTCAAAAAACAGGACATACAATTTCAGAATTAATTCCAAGTCTCTTTACAATTAATTTACCCGGTAATGATATTAAAGAATTAATGGGACTAAGTGTTCGTAACGCAACTGTTAGGGTAGAAAAAACAAAACATACTTATACCGGTCCGGTTTTAATTACGCATTGGGGATTAAGTGGTCCGGCTGTTTTAAAATTATCTGCTTTTGCTGCGAAAGATTTTTTTGATCTTCAATATAATGCCAATATCATTTTGAATTGGAGCGGAGGCTTGAATGAGGACGAAGTAAAAAATGTTTTTGAAGAATTCCTGCAAACTAAAACACAAATAGTGAACAATCCATTATTTGAGATCCCGAAACGTTTATGGGAATTTTTATTGGAGAAAGCAGAAATTCCCCCGCAAAAACCATGGATAGAATTAGGAAAGAAACAACAGAATAAATTAGCGCAATTATTAACTGCCGATGTTTATCAAATGAAAGGCAAAACAACTTTTAAAGAAGAATTCGTAACGAGTGGAGGAGTGAACCTAAAAGAAATTGATTTTAAAACCATGCAAAGTAAAATAATGCCCAATCTTTATTTCTGCGGTGAAGTTTTAGATATCGACGGTATCACAGGTGGTTTTAATTTTCAGAATGCGTGGAGTACGGCTTTTGTGGCGGCGAGTTCGATTTAACTCTATTTGTTTAGCATTTTTTATTTTTTAAATTTGACTTGGTGAAAAAAATATCATTTTTTCTATTCTTATCGGTTCTGATCTTTTCTTGTGAGCGCACGCAGGATAAAAAATCCAATGTTCGTAGATTAAAAATAATCGAATCAAAAGGTGTATGGCAAAATCCGGATAATTTTAAGAAACCTCAAGTTACTTCTGTAGATCAAAGTAAATTTAAAAAAATAGCTGCAGGAAAACCAACAATAAATCCAACCAATTTAAATATTCATCCTCTAACAGAACCTAAAATTGTTTCGGTAGTGAAACGTCAGGTAATAACGCCTGGTACTGATACTTTTCCTCTTCCTAAAATTATTCCTGTAGGTAAACCGAATGTAAGAATAGCCGGTCAGCCGGAAGTTGTCATTGCAAAAGATGCAGTTTCAAAAGAAATAAATCCAACTAATATTTCTTCCTATAAAACCCTGCAAGGTTTAAAGCATAATGCAGTACGCGTTATTTTTCAAGACAAAATGGGATATCTGTGGCTTGGTACTTATGGCGGAGGCGCATCGCATTATGATGGAAAATACTTTATTAATTATACTGAAAAGGAAGGTTTGGCAGGTAATGCGGTTGTAAGCATTTACGAAGATAAAAGTGGAAATATTTGGCTGGGGACATACGGTGGAGGCGTGTCATGTTACGATGGTAAGCGTTTTACAAATTTTACAGAAAAGGAAGGCCTTGCCAGTAATGCAGTATGGAGCATTCTGGAAGATAGAAACGGAAAAATTTGGTTTGGTACTGACGCAGGAGTTTGTAGTTACGATGGTAAAGTCTTTACTAACTATACAACAAAAGAGGGTCTGACGGGAAGCATTGTAGTTTGTATTCTGGAAGATAAAGCGGGAAATCTCTGGTTTGGTACGCAAGACGGAGGTCTATCATGTTTTAATGGTAAATCATTTACAAATTTCACTACCCGGGAAAATCTTTTGGGTAATTATATACTAAGCCTTATTGAAGATCGAACAGGAAATATATGGATAGGTACTGATGGTGGAGTTAACCGCTACGATGGTAAATCGTTTACGAATTTTACAATGAATGAAGGCCTTCCGGGTAATGGAGTACTAAATATAATTGAAGATAAAGCGGGAAATATTTGGTTTGGCACTATTGGTGGTGTTAGTCGTTTTGATGGTAAGTCATTCACTAATTTCACGGATAAGGAAGGGTTGCCTGGTACAGGTAATATTGTTTGGAATGTTTTTGAAGATAAAACCGGACTAATCTGGTTTGCTGCTGATGGTGGAGGTCTTTCTTGTTACAATGGTAAATTCTTTAACTGTTATTCTGAAAAGGAAGGTCTTGCCGCAAATTACGTATTAAGCATTTGTGAGGATCATAACGGAAATATATGGATGGGTACTCAGGGCGGAGGAGTTTCACGTTATGATGGAAAAACTTTTACCAATTTTAAAAGTACTGAGGGTTTACCAGGTAATGTTGTTTGGGGTGTTCATGAAGATAAAACAGGAATGGTTTGGCTTGTAACTGATGGCGGACTTTGTTTTTATGATGGAAAATCTTTTACTAAGGTTAATCAACAGGGTCTGTTAGGTAATGGTAATATAGCATGGAATATCATGGAAGACAGAGCGGGAAACATTTGGTTGGGTACCGATGGTGGAGGAGCAACGCGTTATAATGGCAGCTCATTTACTAATTTCACTGAAGAGTCCGGTCTTGCAAATAATTATGTGATAAGTTTTCTTGAAGATAAGAATGGAAATATCTGGATGGGCACACAAGGCGGAGGAGTTTCGCGTTATGATGGTAAATCGTTCACCAATTTTACAGAAAAGGAAGGCCTTGCCGGTAATTATGTGATAAGCATTCTTGAAGATAAAACAGGTAATATCTGGATCGGAACAAATGGCGGAGGAGTATCATGTTATAATGGTAAATCTTTCATCAACTTTACAGAAAAAGAAGGTCTTATCAATAATGCAGTTTTAAATTTATTGCAGGATAAGGACGGAAACATTTGGTTTGGTACAAGGAAAGGTTTAAGTAGAATTTCGAGAGAAAAAATAGAGAAGCTTAATAATTGTATTCGTAGTGAAAGTGAGTTTGATCCTGTTCGTGAAGGATTATTTTATAATTATGGTTATAACGATGGATTCCTTGGGTTGAATTGCAGAAAGAGTTCCGTTTTACAAGACAGTAAGGGAAAGATCTGGTGGGGAGCTGATCTTCTTATGTGTTATACTCCGGATGGAGATATCGTAAATACAACTCCTCCCGTAGTTCAATTAAATAGTATAGAATTATTTGGCGAACGTTTGGCCTGGACAGATTTAGGTGCTGTTTCTTATGATAGTACTTCGAAAGAAATTATAAAAGGAAAAATAAAAGATACGATCTTAGGTAATGGTGTTTTACTGAATAACATTCGCTTTGATGGGATAACAAAGTGGCATGATCTGCCGGAGCATTTAAGTTTACCTTACAACAATAACAATCTTACTTTCAACTTCGTTGGCATTCATATGCAAAGCAGGAACCATATTAAGTACCAATATAAATTAGAAGGTCTTGATCCGGATTGGAGTTCAATAACTGAAAAAACAGAAGCGCCTTATGGTAATATGCCTTCAGGAGAATATACTTTTAAAGTAAAAGCGATGAACCAAAGCGGAGTTTGGAGCGAACCTTTTGAATTTAAATTTGAAGTTCGTCCGCCGTGGTGGCAAACCTGGTGGTTCAGGACTTTGATTGTTGTTTTGATACTAGCTTGTATGTGGTCGTACATTAAATGGAGGGAAAAAGCTTTAAAAGAAAGACAAAAAATTCTGGAAGAAAAAATAGAAGAGGCCACAGAAGAAATACAAGAAAAACAACAAGAGATCATTTCTTCTATTCGCTATGCGCAACGGATTCAAAAAGCGCATTTGCCCACTGATAATTATATTAACAGAGTGTTAAATAAATTAAGAAAATAATTAGAACGGTTTTAATTTTTAAAATGCGTGGAGTACGGCTTTTGTGGCGGCGTGTAGTGTTTAGTCTTATAATAAATGACAAATCTTGATTATAAACAAAACGCTGTTTATTTAAATAAGCTGTTAAAATAGCTTAATAATATGCTATAAACAGATAAAAATTTAGATATTTGTCTATATAAACTATTTTATATGGCAGGAGAAGTAAAAGTTAAATACAAGTATAATGAAAATTATAATCCAGTGTATGTGAATGGAGCTTATGGTGGTTTAAGTCCAGCTGGGGATATTATTGTACATTTTTATTTAGAAAGAGCGGCATTACCTAAATCTCAAACTCTTAATGCGAAAGATGGTGTCGCAACTGATGTTATTATTTCAAATGAGCCTAAAGATTTGAATGAAAGTATTGTGAGATTTATTGAGTCTGGAGTTGTTTTAAATTATGAAACAGCAAAAGATATTTCTGATTTTTTGCATT
>JANYCL010000257.1 GCA_025360355.1 Sphingobacteriaceae bacterium | reverse complement strand
TAAAACAACCCCAACAATATTTTTTCCGATATCGTGTACATCACCCTTTACTGTTGCCATTAAAATTTTTCCGGCATTAGTCCTGCCGTCGCCGACAATACCTGCTTTTTTGTTTGCTTCTTTTTCTGCTTGCAAATAGGGTTCAAGATATGCAACAGCTTTTTTCATAACGCGTGCGCTCTTCACTACTTGCGGCAAAAACATTTTTCCACTCCCAAAAAGATCACCCACCACATTCATGCCATCCATTAACGGACCTTCAATAACATGTAATGGTCTGCCTAATTTTAATCTTGCTTCTTCTGTATCCGCATCAATATGTTCAACTAATCCTTTAACCAAAGCATAACTTAATCTTTCTTCAACAGTTCCTTTTCTCCACTCTTCATCTTTTTCAGTTTTCTGTCCAGCTACGCCTTTAAGAGATTCTGCATGTTCTACTAATCGTTCCGTTGCGTCATCTCTTCTGTTTAATAAAACATCTTCAACTAATTCTAATAATTTTTTATCGATATCATCATAGATCACTAATTGCGCAGGATTTACAATTCCCATGTCCATTCCATTCTTAATGGCATGAAATAAAAATGCAGAGTGAATTGCTTCACGAACATGATCATTCCCACGGAAAGAGAAACTTACATTACTTACTCCGCCACTTACTTTTGCGAATGGTAAATTTTCTTTTATCCATTTCGTCGCATTGAAAAAATCGAGCGCATTCAAGCGGTGTTCTTCCATTCCTGTAGCAACAGGAAAAATATTAGGATCGAAAATAATATCCTGAGGCGGGAAATGAACTTTGTTAACCAAAATATCATACGCGCGTTTACAAATATCAATCCGGCGCTGTAAAGTATCTGCCTGACCAACTTCATCAAATGCCATAACAATTACAGCCGCACCATATTGTTTTACTTTAAGAGCGTGTTCAATAAATTTTTCTTCGCCTTCCTTCATGGAAATTGAATTCACAATTGCTTTTCCCTGTACGCACTTTAATCCTGCTTCAATTACAGTCCACTTAGAAGAATCGATCATAATAGGAACGCGTGAAATATCCGGTTCAGATGCAATGAGATTTAAGAATTGTGTCATAGCTGCTTCGCTATCCAACATTCCTTCGTCCATATTCACATCAATAACTTGTGCGCCGCCATCAACTTGATCTTTCGCTATAGAAAGTGCTTCTTCAAAATTTCCTTCTTTAATTAAACGCAAGAATTTTTTAGAGCCTGTTACATTTGTACGCTCACCAACGTTCATGAAATTACTTTCCGGACGAAGCGTAACGGGTTCCAGTCCGCTTAAGTGCATTAATGTATCGGCACTTGGCTTTTTACGTGGCTTAGAAGTTTTTGCTAATTCAGCAATACGTTTTATGTGTGACGGTGTTGTTCCGCAACAACCTCCTACAATATTCAAAAATCCTGCTTTTAAAAATTCTTCTATTTCATGTCCCATCGCATGCGCGTCCTGATCGTATTCACCAAATTGATTTGGTAAACCGGCATTTGGATAAGCGCTTACATAAAAAGGAGCTTTGGAAGAAAGTTCCTCCAAATACGGACGCATATCTTTTGCACCCAACGCACAATTTAATCCAACACTCAAAAGATCAACATGCGAAATGGAATTTAAAAACGCTTCTGTTGTTTGTCCGGATAAAGTTCTTCCGCTGGCATCAGTAATTGTTCCAGAAACCATTACGGGCATTTTTATATTTTTTTCTTTACAAACATTTTGAATCGCGAACAAAGCTGCTTTCGCATTTAGTGTATCGAAAATAGTTTCTACTAGTAAAATATCAGAGCCACCTTCAATTAAGCCTTTTGCTTGTTCAGCATAAGCTGTAACTAATTCATCAAATGTAATAGCGCGGAAACCCGGATCATTTACATTGGGAGATAATGACAAAGTTCTGTTTGTTGGTCCGAATGCGCCTGCAACATATTTTGGAATGTTTGCAAATTCCGGAAATTCTTTTTTAAATTCTGCAATCGCTTCTTTTGCAACTTTAGCCGACTCATAATTTAATTCGTAAGCTAATTCTTCCATACCATAATCCGCCATTGCAACTGTTGTCGCACTGAAAGTATTTGTTTCAATAATATCAGCACCCGCTTTTAAATATTCTTTATGAATAGCTTTTATTATTTGAGGCTGGGTAATGGATAATAGATCGTTATTGCCTTTTAGATCTTTAGGCCAATCTGCAAAACGTTTTCCGCGGTAATCTTTTTCTTCCAGTTTATATTGCTGGATCATGGTGCCCATTGCACCATCAATTACCAAGATCCGTTTTTCTAATTCTTTTTTAATATCGCTGCTCATAGTTGTCCAAAATAAATTTTTGTATCGTAATCCAATCTTACCAGGTTATTTTCCTGATAGCGGTTAAATATTTTCCGTAAGCAATATATCATGTGTTCAAAATCTTTATGTCCTTCATTGGGCATATACGATGATGATAACACACGGCCTTTTAATCCTTCAAAGTCAACATCCTGATAATTATAAAAATCCTGCTCCTTATAATTCCCTTCGCCAAAGAATTTTTCGAATATTGTTTTGTCCTGTGTGTTCTTATGATTTACCACTAAATAATCTGTGCCGAACATTTGTAAAAAATCTTCGTACACTTTTAAAAAATCAGTTGCGTCGGTGCGACGATAGTTCCATATTAGAACAACAGTTCCGTTTGGTTTTAATATCCGTTTACATTCATTTTTAAATGCATCATTATTGAA
>JANYCL010000267.1 GCA_025360355.1 Sphingobacteriaceae bacterium | reverse complement strand
AATTTTTAAGAATAAATGACCTGAACTGATCTTGGTGACCTGACTGTGCAATTTTGAAAATAAAAAAATGACCGGTAATAAAAACCGCTAAGAATAAACCGATAACTATGACACCTGCTTTTTTCAAATTGTTAATGTATCCAAAAATAGCAAATATTTCGTAATAAACGACCCAAAACGCTAGCTTTCTTGTCAAATAATTAAGAATTAAACAATAAGTATTACCTTTGACGCGCTATGCAAATTGAAGTCCTTAAATCTAAACTACATAGGGTTACCATTACAGAGGCTAACCTCGATTATATTGGAAGCGTTACCATTGACGAAGATCTTATGGATGCCGCTGATCTGGTTGAAAACGAAAAAGTGGATATTTATAATTACACAAATGGTGAGCGTTTTCATACCTATGTTTTAACCGGAAAAAGAGATTCAGGTATTATTTGTTTGAATGGCCCAGCTTCTTTAAAAGTAAAAACGGGTGATGAAATTATCATTGCTTCTTATGGTATCATCGATTATAAAGAAAGAAAAACACACCGACCAACAGTTGTGTTCCCTCTTCCAAAAACTAACCGACTTAAAAAATAATTTTGAAATCAAAAACCAAGTCTATAATTCAATTTGTTGTTGTTCTTGCTTTAGGTTTATTATTGGTTTGGGTAGCGTATGGGCAGGTAGCTGATCAAAAGGAAAAAATTATTTCTGCTTTTTCCAATGCTAATTATTTCTGGGTTTTTATCTCAGCAATGATTGGTTTTTTCAGCCATATTGTAAGAGCGTATCGCTGGAAATATTTATTGGAACCTCTCGGTTATAAAACATCTTTTATTAACGCTAGTGCTGCTGTATTTATTGGGTATTTTGGAAATTATGCTTTCCGTTTAGGTGAAATTATGCGCCCTACAATTATTGATCGCTACGAAAAAGTACCTTTTCAGATCGGTTTTGGAACCGTGATAACTGAACGCATTGTCGATACTATTTTATTGTTTGTTATTTTAGGATTGACATTATTGTTTCAGTTTTCAGAACTAATTGGTCTATCAAGTGAATATATTTTCACACCTATCGCGAAAAAATTTGATGGGATGTCAGATGTTAAAATAATTATTTTATCCGTTCTGGGTATTGGTGCTATTATCGCGTTTTTATTATTACGGAAAAAAATGGCAGGAAAATTGAAAGGTAAATTTGGTACTATTATTAAAGGATTTTTAGATGGCCTTTCATCTGTACGAAAAATAAAAAACATGTGGGCTTTTGTTGGCTTAAGTGTTTTAATATGGGCAATGTATTTTTATTGTTCTTACACTTGTTTTTTTGCTTTACCGGAAACTTCTACACTTGGACATAAAGAATGTTTAACCATAATGTTATTAGGCACTCTGGGTATTGTGTTTACGCCGGGCGGCCTTGGGGCTTACCATCTAATAGTTGCGAACGTCTTAATTTTTTATGGTCTTGATAAAGCTGAGGCGGCAACATTCCCCTGGTTGGTATGGACATCACAATTGATAGTTGTTACATTTATGGGATTATTAAGTTTGGCATTATTACCAATAATAAACAGAAAGAAAAATGTCGTACAACAATAAGTTATCGAAAAAAATTGTCACTGCCGACAAGATCGTGCGCTTAATAAATCTGGAGCGGTTTTACGATAGGAAAATTGTTTTTACAAATGGATGTTTCGATATTTTGCACCGCGGTCATGTTGAATATTTAACCAAAGCGCGTGATTTGGGAAATTTTTTAGTGTTAGGATTAAATACCGATGCTTCAGTAAAACGCCAGAATAAATCACCAGAACGTCCAATTAATAACGAGGAAACGCGCGCAACAATAATTGCTGCTTTAGAATGTGTTGATCTTGTTATTTTGTTTGATGAAGACACACCTTACGAATTAATAAAATTAATTCAGCCGGATGTTTTGATAAAAGGTGCGGATTACGATGCTAACGAAACAAATAGTTCTTCTAAAAAGTACATTATCGGTTCTGATATTGTAAAAACGGGTGGCGGAAACACCGTTACCATTGATCTGACAGAAGGGTTTTCCACAACAAACTTGATTGATAAACTTAAGAAATAACAAATTCCCCTCTGTGTAACTCATTTAACCTCTGTGATCTCTGTGTTGAAAAACACGCAAGGTTATTCCGATAAGGCGGTTAATATCTTAACCATTATTCACATTTAAGCGTTTCTCTATTATATAATTTTATAGGAACGTGAGCAACCCTTTAAAAAAACTGGCCGGACAAACAGCTATTTATGGCTTGGGAAGTATTTTACCAAGAATCATAAATTATTTATTCGCTCTTGCGCTTACTTTTATTTTTAAGATTCCTGCAGATCTTGCCTCCAATACGTTATTTTATTCTTTCATCAGTTTTGTAAATATAATTTTCACTTACGGAATGGAAACTGCTTTTTTTAATTTTTCAAGTAAGACTGATGAAAAGGATAAAGTGTATTCTACAGGATTGATCTCCATTTTTACGAGTACTTTCGTCTTTACACTTATACTTTGTTTGTTTTCTCAAAATTTAGCGGAGCTTTCAGGTTTTCCTGCCAATCAAAATTATGTTATTTGGTGCGCGCTAATTGTGGGTACTGATGCGTTAATGGCTTTGCCTTTTGCAAGGTTGCGGATAAATAATAATGCAAAACGGTTTGCCATATTAAAAGTATTGAACGTTACTATTTATTTATTGGTGAGTATTTTTTACCTCGTGTTTGCAAAAAATGCTTATGAGAGCGGAGAAGATTCTTTTTTAGCGCATTGTTATGATCCGCAGGTTGGGGTCGGGTATGCATTCCTCGCCCAATTGGTCGCAAATGTTTTCAGTTTACTTTTACTGGCAAAAGAATTTACAGGCTTTGCTTATGTTTTTGATAAAGAACTCTGGAAACAATTATTTAAATATGCATGGCCTCTATTGTTTTTAGGATTAGCAGGAATGATCAATGAAACATTCGACAGGATAATTTTAGAATATTTATTACCGGAAGATATAGCTAAAACCGAACTCGGAATTTATGGAGCGTGTTATAAAATAGCCATATTAATGACCATTTTCATAACGGCCTTCAGATATGCGGCAGAGCCTTTTTTCTTTAGCCAGGCCGCTGATAAAAATTCGAAAAAGGTCTATGCTTTAGTAATGAAATATTTTGTCATATTTTGTTCTTTCTTATTCTTGGCAACCATGATGAATATTGAGCTTGTACAATTCGTTATTTATAAAGAGTACAGGGCTGGTATTGCCGTTGCGCCCATTTTACTCATTGCGAATTTATTTTTAGGAGTTTATTTTAATTTATCAATATGGTATAAACTTACAGGACAAACGAAATACGGCGCAGTTGTTACCATTATTGGTGCTATCATAACCCTTGCGATCAATTTCGCTTTCATTGGCAAATACAGTTATATGGCTTGCGCATGGGCTACATTGGTTGCGTATGGAAGTATGATGGTGATCTCTTATTTTCTTGGCCAAAAACACTTCCCTGTAAAATATAATTTAAGGAGTATGTTCTTCTTCTTTTTTGTTGCAGTAGGATTCTATTTTATTTCATTAACGTATAATTCATTGAGCAGCATTGTAATTAAATTAGTTTTGAATAATTTGTTCGTATTATTATTTGCTTGGTTGTTTTATAAGTTGGAATTTTCCAATCTGAAAAACGTCAAGACCGTAGGATTGAATGATAAGAATGAATAGAATAGGGCATTTCAATCCAACGGCCTAAAAAACCAATTGCAATAATGATAACTATTAAAGTCGTTAACCAATCAAGCCACCCTTTACCTGAATACGCTACCGACCATTCCGCAGGTTTGGACCTGAGAGCTAATATCAATCTTCCCATTGTATTAAAACCTCTGGAAAGAACGTTAGTTCCAACAGGTTTATTTATTGAATTACCTCAAGGACATGAAGCACAAATTCGTCCACGCAGTGGTTTAGCATTTAAAAACGGAATAACTGTTTTAAATTCACCGGGCACAATCGATGCTGATTACCGTGGCGAAATAAAAGTACTGTTGGTTAATTTATCTAATGAAAATTTTACAATTAACGACGGAGAGCGTGTTGCACAAATGGTAATTGCCCGTCACGAAACAATAGAATGGTACTCGGTAGCTGAACTCCATGAAACAAAACGTGGTGATGGAGGATTTGGCAGTACAGGAAAGAAATAATTTGACAATTCGGTAATTTGGCAATTCGACAATGAAAAAATAAATTTTATGAAAACAGTAGACAGTATTAATTTTAAAGGAAAACGCGCACTTATCCGAGTTGATTTTAATGTACCGTTAAACGATTCTTTTGAAGTGACTGATGAAACTCGTATTAAAGCAGCAATTCCTACTCTTAAAAAAATATTGAAAGATGGAGGCAGCATTGTGTTGATGTCGCATTTAGGAAGACCGAAAGAAGGGCCAACAAATAAATTTTCTTTAAAACATATTGTGAAAAATGTTTCTAGATTATTGGGAACTGAAGTTCAGTTTTCGGATGATTGTATTGGTGCAGATGCATTTTCAAAATCAGCCGCATTAAAATCCGGACAAGTTTTATTATTGGAGAATTTGCGTTTTTATAAGGAAGAAGAAAAAGGTAATGAAGAATTTGCCCAGAAATTAAGCAAGCATGGAGATGTTTATGTGAATGATGCTTTTGGAACTGCTCACCGTGCGCACGCTTCAACTGCGGTGATCGCGAAATTTTTTAAAGCGGATTCAAAATGTTTTGGTTATTTAATGGCCGGTGAAGTTGCAAGTATTGATAAAGTGTTAAACAAAGCAGAAAAACCTTTTACTGCAATTATAGGCGG
>JANYCL010000222.1 GCA_025360355.1 Sphingobacteriaceae bacterium | reverse complement strand
CAAGAGCAAATGGAATTAATGCAATTACCATTCGCGAAGGAGATGTTTTATTAGAAGCAGCTTTAACCAATGGTAAGAACGAAATAATGTTAGCTACCAAATTAGGCAAAGTGTGTCGCTTCAACGAAGAAAAAGTTCGTCCTATGGGGCGTAACGCTTCGGGTGTAATTGGTATAGATCTAAATGATGATGAAGGTGGTAAAAACGAAGTGATCGGAATGATCTGTATCGATAATCTAAGTGCAAACGTTTTAGTTGTATCTGAAAAAGGATATGGTAAACGTTCTGAGATCGATGAGTACAGAATTACCAATCGCGGTGGAAAAGGTGTAAAAACCATTAACATTACTGAAAAAACCGGAAACTTAGTCGCTATTAAATCGGTGACTGATGAAAACGACTTAATGATCATTACTAAGAATGGAATTACCATAAGGATGAATGTGAAAAACTTAAGGGTTATGGGCCGTGCTACACAAGGCGTGAGATTAATTAATATTCAGGATAACGACGAAATTGCAGCTGTTACCAAAGTTGACCACGAAGATGAAGTGGAAGGCGGCGAGAATGGTGATATAGTTGTAAATCCTGAGATCACACCGAAAAATCCGCAAAATAATACACCAACGGATGATATCACCCAATAAGTGGTATCACTATAATTTGATTTTAATTTAATTTAGCGTTCAAATAATGAAGTAGAACAAAGTTCACTTCATTAATAAAAACCCGATGAAGCAAAGCATACTTCATTATTAAAACAAAAAAAATGAAAAGAAACATCATTGTAACAAGCGTGTTAAGTATCTTAAGCTTAACAACATTAATGGCTCAACCTACACTTGTAGAGAAAGTAGCAGATCAACCGGGAAAAATTGTAATTCCATACGAAAAATGGAAATTGCCAAATGGTTTAACCATTCTATTAATGGAAGATCATTCTGATCCTTTGGTTCACACCTTAGTAACTTATAAAGTAGGTTCTGATCGTGAAACTATTGGAAAATCCGGATTCGCACACTTTTTTGAGCATATGATGTTTCAAGGTTCATTACATGTGGCCGATGAAGAACATTTTAAAATGGTAAGTACCGCAGGTGGTAATATGAATGGAAACACCACTCGTGATCGTACAGTATATTTTGAAACTGTTCCGTCGAACTATCTTGAGATGGCTTTATGGTTAGAAGCTGACCGAATGGGTTTCTTGTTAGATTCTTTAACTCAAAAGAAATTCGAAAATCAGCGTGACGCCGTAAAAAACGAAAAATCACAAAATGTAGAAAACCAACCTTACGCAATGGCGTTTGTTGAAGAAATAAATAAAGTTCTTTATCCGGATAAACATCCTTACAGCTGGCCGGTTATTGGTTACGTTGATGATCTTAACAGAGCAACAGTTGATGATGCAAAGAATTTCTTTTTACGTTGGTATGGTCCAAACAATGCTATCTTAACTATTGCAGGAGATTTTAATCCCACTGAAGCTTTAGCGTTAGTAGATAAATATTATGGATCAATTAAACCTTGTCCGGAAGTAAAAAAATTACGTACTCCACTGGTAATTATTCCTACAGATAAGTACACGGCTTATAAAGACAGAACTTATTTTCCTTTGAATTTACGCGTGTATCCAACAGTTCCTCAATATCACCGTGATGAACCGGCTTTAGATCTGTTAGGATTAATGATGGGTTCAGGTAACAACTCTATCTTCTATAAAAAATTCGTGAAAACTGAGATCGCTGGTCAGGCTGGTGTAAATCACAGCGCTGCTGAATTATCAGGAGAATTTTCAATTCAAATTTTCGCTTATCCGCCTGAAGATTTTAATTTAGAAAAATTATTTACTGATCTTGATAATAAAGTTAAAGAAACCATTGACGAATTTGAAAAAACAGGGATCACTGACGAAGCTTTAGGAAGAGCAAAATCAGAACTTGAAACCGGTTACTACGGAATTTTAGATGGTGGTGTTGCAGGTAAAGCAGGAATTATTTCTGAATGGGAACGTTTATTAGGAAAAACTTATACGATCTCTGATGAAGTTGACCGCTACAGCAAAGTTACCAAAGAAGATATTTCACGCGTGTTTTTAAAATACATTAAAGGTTCGGGTGCGGCTATTTTAAATACGTATCCTATCATGAATCAAAAAGATTCTGTGAAATCAATTAATCCATATGCAGGAGCTAATTTCCCTCCCGTTGCAGATTATGCAGGTTTAGCTTACAAACCAAATCCGGATAAATTTGACCGTGCTTCCCGTCCTGTTTCAGGAGCAGTTAAACCAATTAAAACTCCTGATTTTTTCCAAACAAAATTAAAGAACGGAATGCCTGTTATTGGTACAAGAACAACTGAAAGTCCAATTATCAGCATCGTTATTACAATGGATGGAGGAAGTTTAGTGTTAACGCCTGATCAATTAAAAAAATTAGGTGTTGCTGAAATGACAGCGAACATGATGGGCGAGGGGACTAAAAATTTTACAACCGAACAAATTTCTGCTGAAGAAGAAAAATTAGGAAGTTCAATTAACTTCTTTGCAAATAAATCGCAAACAACCATTAACATCACTACACAGAAAAAAAATCTTGATGCGACCTTAAAATTATTGGAAGAAAGATTATTGAATCCGGGTTTCCGTGCAGAAGATTTTAAATTATCAAAAAAACAATACAAAGAGCAAATTAAGAACTCGGGCACAAGCGCTCAGTCAATTGCAAGTAAAGCATATGCGTTTGCCATTTATGGTGCTTCTGTTTTAGGATTAGATCCGACAGTAAAAACTGTAGAGAACATTGAATTAGCAGATGTGAAACAGTACTATGATAGTTTTTATTCTTCATCTGTTGCTAATTTAGTTGTGGTTGGTGATATTACTGAGGCAGAAGTTATGCCTAAATTAGAATTTTTAAATAAATGGTCGAACAAAGAAGTAAAACTTCAACCAATACCTGAGCCGGTTGCTACAACTGAACCACAGTTCTATTTAAATAATAAAACTGCTGCACCTTCATCAGTGATCATGATGGGTTATCCTTCGATCAAATTTGATGCTACAGGAGATTATTTTAAAAACCGTGTTGCTAACTTTGTATTTGGTGGTGCATTCAACAGCCGTTTAAATTTAAATTTACGTGAAGATAAAGGTTATACTTATGGTATCCGTTCAGCATTTAGCGGTGGTAAATACAATGGTATGTTCAATATCAGTGCTTCTGTAAAACGTCCGGCTACAGCTTTATCTTTATTTGAAGTGACAAAAGAATTCAGAAATTATCAGGAAAATGGAATTACTGATAAAGAATTAGAATTCACTAAAAACTCTTTATTGAACGAAGAAGCTTTACGTTACGAAGCACCTTTCCAAAAAGCAAATTATTTGTCAGGGATCGTTCGTTACAATTTACCAAAAGATTATACTGAGCAACAAAATGCAATTCTTAAGAAAATGACTAAAGAAGATGTAAACGCTCAGATCAAAAAATCTTTCGACTTAAATAAAATGACCACAGTAATTGTTGGTGATAAGCCATTGATCGAAGCACAGTTTGAGCGCGCTTTAAAAGATGCTAAAACTAAGGAAGAACTAAAAAATGTTAAACTAAAGAAAATTTCGGTTGACTAATCCCGATAGCTATCGGGAGTAATTGCATAATTGTTGCGTCTTATATTAAACTGAAACATATTTTATGAAAAACATCTTAACCATATCGTTTGCTTTTTTTACCGCGTTTGTTTTCTCGCAAAACAATCAGGTATTGAATTCTTATAATTATTTTAAAAGTAAAGAATTCGATAAAGCTAAAGCGGCTACAGATGCTGCTTCTGAAAATGAAACCACAAAGAATAGTCCGAAAATGTTGCAGTACCGAGGTGATATTTATCGGGCCATCTATCAGGACACATCTGCTAAGGTAAGGAATCTTGATATGGAAGCGGAAGAAAAAGCGCTTGAAGCTTACATGAATTGTTTAAGAATTGATCTGAAGGACAACGCAAAAAGCCCTATCTATAAAGAGGATGTTAAAGGTCCTATTGTTATGGCAGCAGCTGCAACTAACCGTAAAGCAAAATGGTATGGCGGCAACAAACAATTTGATAAAGCAGTAAAGTGTTATGACTTGGTCGATCAGGCTTTAATATATGATTTCGATCAGGGTATGAAGCGCAATAATCTTACCAAGGAAAAATTACTTTACAATAAATTTGAAATGTATGCCGGTGCAAATGACATTCCTAAAATGGTTGAGTTTGCAGATAAATTAATTGCTATCAATTATAAAGACCCAAAGATCTTTATTCATATGACCAATATTATGTTGGGACAAAAAGATACAGCAAAAGCTATTTCTTATATTGATAAAGGAAAAAAATTGTTTGACGACAATATGGATCTGATCAACCTTGAAATTAATATTTACTTAGCTCAAGGTAAATCTGCTGCATTAAAAGAAAAATTGCAGTCGGCAATTTCTTTAAATGATAACGAAGTATTACACGCTATCTTAGCAAACATTTATACGAAAACAAACGAACCTGAAAAAGCGGAAGCTGAATATTTAAAAGCGCTTGAGATAAAACCGGAGTATGAAGTAGCAAATTATAACTTAGGTGTTGTTTATTTTAATAAAGGGAATGAGTGGAGTAAAAAAGCCGGCGATCTTCCGCCTAAAGAAGCAACAAAAGCAAAAGACTTCGACGCAAAAGCTTTAGTAGATTGGAAAAAATCGGTTGTGTATTTCGAAAAATCTTATGAAGTAAATCCTGACAAAGCAACAAAGCAACGTTTACGTCAGCTATTAATAAAGTTAGGCGAAACTGAAAAAGCAGAAAAATATAAATAAACCAATTGAACCGTATGTTTAAAAGAGCCATTGCATTTTCATTATTAATTCTCGTAAGCAGCATTGGTGTTGCTCAAAAATCAAAAATAAATGCAGCCTGGCGTGGTTTAACGGATTATCAATCTACATTAAAGGAAAAACCGGATCCATCGTATTTGTTTAAAGCGAAAGAGGCAATTGACATGGCAGCGGCTAATGAAGAAACAAAAGACAATCCTAAAACTCACATTTACAAAACGCAGATCTATTACGAATTGTTTAAGAACAGTTTAAAAAGCGAAGAAGAAAAAGCTGCGGCAACTTCCGGCGACAAAAAACAAAAAATGGAAATTGCTTACAGTAATGTGAGCACAAAGGAGTTTGGCGAAGCAATTAAGTCTTTTGAATATGTAAAAACAAACGTAAAAGATAAAAGTGCTTTCCAGGAATTACTAACTACAGGTTTATCGATGATCGATGACTTAAATAATTTAGCGGTTGGTGCTTATAAAGGAAAAAAATATGATGATGCGTCTGATTATTTTGAGAGTTCGTTTAATTTGAGCAGCATGGTGAATCAGGGCAGGAAGGACACCGTTAGTTTGTTTAATGCGTCTTTATCAGCACAAAAAGCAAAGAATTACCCAAAGGTTGTAAAGATCAATCAGCGTATGATCGATGAGAAGATGGCAAATGCCGGAACATATCAGTATTTATATAATGCAAAAGTAAATTCCCAGGATACATTAACTGCATTAACAACTTTGCAGGAAGGACGTAAATTGTTTCCGAACGATGTAACGTTACTGAATTTGGAAACTGAGTATTATATTAAATCAGGCAAACAAGAAGAAACCCTAAAAAATTTAGTTGTTGCGCTTGAAAAAGATCCGAATAATGCAGTGCTGCATTTAATTACTGCGAATACTTACGATGGAATGGCAAATCCAAAAACAAAAGGTGCTGATGGAAAAGATAAGGATCTTGATAAGCCGGCAAACTTTGCGGAGTTATTTGCAAAAGCAGAAGAGCATTACAAAAAAACCGTAGAATTAAAACCAACCAATACTGAATACAGTTTTAACGCGTTGTATAATTTGGGAGCATTATATTATAATTACGGAACTTATATTTATAATAAAGAAATGGGTGATGCTACAATTGCGAAAATGGCTTCAAAACAAAAAGATGTAATGGCAAAATGTACTGAGAATTATAAAAAAGCAATTCCGAATTTTGAACAAGCACTGGAATTTAAAGCAGACGACAGCTCAACATTACAATCCTTACGCAGATTGTATTTATTAACAGGAAACGAGGCAAAGGCTGCAGAGATGACGGCTAAGTTGAATAAAGGGAAGTAGATGCTTATAATAACAAAGGGAGGTTTGAAAACTACTTCAAAAAAATTTCACGAGATTGAAAAAGGCGATAGGAATTTGACAAATAAACCCAAACAAGACAAGACTAAATCCTAATTTAGTTAGCCTTTCATAATTTTTATTAATTGTTTCTTCTTCAGAAAAATCAGATTTATTCGATAACCATGTTCCAGGTATTTTTTGTGTAAATGGAGAAATAGATTATTTATATAATAAATAAGCTCCAATTATTTCTAAAATTTGCCCAATAAGATATGCAATTAACAGTAATTTTTCCATTCCTAAATATACACAATAGGGGATAGGGTATTCAATTATTCAAAAGCATCTTTATAAGGATTCATAACAACTTCATTAGATGTCCAATCCAAGGAGGCAATGGTATGGGTTGCTAGTCTTTTATATTCGCTTTTTGACATAGGATATTTAGTCATTAATTCTTTTATCTGTTTCGAATCATAAAGTGTGATAGTGCAATTTATGTTACAAAAATTGGCTTTGAATTTTCTTAAGAATTTCTCAATTCTTTCTTTGTTTTTAAATTTCACAAACACGTGATAATTCAAACAATTACTTCGATGATCGGTATCTACAATTTCATAAATTTCATTTATTTGTAATT
>JANYCL010000199.1 GCA_025360355.1 Sphingobacteriaceae bacterium | reverse complement strand
TGCTTGCGTAAAACGGAAAATATTATCAATAAAGAATAAAATATCTTTACCCTGACCAGTACCACCACCATCGCGGAAATACTCAGCCATTGTTAATCCTGATAAAGCTACACGAGCACGTGCCCCCGGAGGCTCATTCATTTGACCGAACACGAAAGTAGCTTGCGATTTTTCTAATTCTTTCATGTCTACTTTCGAAAGATCCCATCCGCCTTTTTCCATCGAATGTTTAAATTCTTCACCGTATTTCACGATGCCTGATTCGATCATCTCACGTAATAAGTCATTTCCTTCGCGGGAACGCTCACCTACACCGGCAAATACCGAGTAACCTGAGTGACCTTTAGCGATATTATTAATTAATTCTTGGATCAATACTGTTTTACCTACACCGGCACCACCAAATAAACCGATCTTACCACCTTTTGCGTAGGGCTCAATAAGGTCAATTACTTTTATACCTGTAAATAATACTTCAGTTGCAGTTGAAAGATCTTCGAATTTTGGAGAAGCGCGGTGAATACTATAGCCATTTTCGTTGCTAACAGTATTGATACCATCAATTGCTTCACCAACCACATTAAATAAGCGACCTTTAATTTTTTCGCCGGTTGGCATCATGATAGAAGCACCGGTAGAAATTACTTCAGTACCACGACTGATACCATCAGTGGTATCCATCGCAATAGCACGAATGGTATCTTCACCAACGTGTTTCTGAACTTCTAAAATAAGTTTTTGTCCGTTCGCGCGAACAATTTCTAATGCATCTAAAATATTAGGTAATTTACCACCTTCTAGATCAAATCTAACATCTACTACAGGACCAATTACCTGTGTTATTTTTCCGGTTTGTTTCGACATGAAAATACGTTTCTAAATTTGGGTGCAAATGTATGTAATTTTCTATATTTTATAAAAAATATGTTAATAACTTTGGAAGCTTTATTTTAGCGCTCTGGTTCAGAAATATGGAGGTAGTTAAAGACTTTAAAAATTGGAATTTTGTCGATAATAGCGTTGTTACCATAGGTACTTTCGACGGGGTTCATCGTGGCCACCAAAAACTGCTTCAAAAGCTGGTACAGATCAAAAAGCAAAAAGGAGGCAAAAGTATTGTCTTTACATTTGAGCCTCACCCCAGAAAAATACTTTTTCCGGATCAATCCGATTTACAACTGCTTTCTAGTTTAGATGAAAAAATAGAACTTTTTAAAGCAGAGGATATTGATATTTTAATTGTTTATCCTTTCACAAAAGAGTTTGCTCAAATTGAATCTGAAAAGTTCATTAAAGAAATTTTAGCTGATAAATTAAAGGTAAGAACGCTGGTAATTGGTTACGATCATAAATTTGGTAAGGATAGAAAAGGCGATATAAATACATTTAAAACTGCTGCCGGTAAATATGGTTTTGAAGTAGAAGAAATTCCCGCGCAGGAAATAAACGACATTAATATCAGCTCAACTAAAATAAGAAAAGCATTATTCGATGGTGATGTTAAAACCGCAGCAGAATTTTTAGGATACAATTATTTTATGAGCGGAATTGTAGTTCATGGAAAAAAATTGGGGAAAACTATCAGCTTTCCGACAGCTAATATTGGTATAAAAGATGAAGATAAATTAATACCTAAAAATGGTGTTTATTTGGTGGGTGTTGAGGTTGAGGGCTTTAAAGGTTTTGGGATGATGAATGTAGGAACAAATCCAACAACTGATGCAGATGAAAAAATTAAACTTGAAGTAAATATTTTTAACTTTGATAAAGACATTTACGGTAAAAAAATAAAAGTTGAATTTATTGAACGATTGCGCGACGAGAAAAAATTTAAGTCGGTAGATGAATTAATTAACGCCATTAAAAACGACGAAAAAAATTGCAAACAAATTTTAAATATTTAAAACGCATTCTTATTGGTGTTTTGGTTTTTGTTTCGTTACAAAACAAAGCGCAGTTATTAGATTCGGTTGAACTGGCGCATTTGGAAGAAATTACCAGTCTGGATTCAGCACTTTTGAATCCTGATAAAGTAATTAAATTAGTGTTGCGCAAAAAACATCTCAAAAAATTTCCGGAAGAGATCTTACAATTTAAAAATCTCCAATACTTAGATCTTAGTAAAAACAGCATTAAAGAATTACCGGATTGGATCGGCGACTTAACCCAATTGCAATATTTAGCCTGCAGCAAAACAGGTTTAGAACATATTCCCGGACAAATAGGAAAACTAAAAAATCTAAAATACATTAACCTTAATCAAAACGAAATAGTTCTATTACCGCCCCAATTTGGCGAATTAGAAAAACTGGAAATTGCTGATCTGTGGAGCAATGAGTTAACAGATTTTCCAGCCACTCTTGAAAAACTAAAAAAACTAAGGGTCCTTGATCTGCGTAATATTTTGTTCAGCGATGAGCAGCACCGCTATATTCAGGAGCTTTTACCTCATGCTACCGTGTATTTATCACCATCCTGTAAATGTAAGTGGTAGTTCAATTTTTATTTTGTATTTTTATAATTCATTAATTTTTAAAACATGAAGAAATTTATACTTAGCCTTAGCGCTTTATTTTTAGGTGTTGCAGCAGTTGCACAAACCTCTTACAAATTGCAACCCAATGTTGCTGCAAAAGATTATATGGCTAACACCATTATCTTTAAAGTAAAAGAAACTTTAAGGAGTTCGTGCACCGAGCAGGGCGTGAACATTGCTTCTTTGCAAAAAAGTTTTAATGCAATTGGTATCACCTCTGTAAATAAAATTTTTAAAAATGAAAAGGCTCCGCACGAAAAAGTTAATAAGTACGGTCATCCTTTAACCGACCTGTCTTTAATTTACGAATGTAAATTTTCGGGTACAACAAACATTGAAAAAGCAATTAATGCTTTATTAGCAAGTAATGCTTTAGCATATGCTGAGCCACATTTTATTCCTGTAACAACTTACACACCTAACGATCCGCAGGCAACTACCGGTTTGCAGTATCATATTAACCGCATCAGTGCTTACACAGGTTGGAATGTAAGTAAAGGCGATACGAATGTTATTATTGGTATTACAGATACAGGAACTGAACCAACACATTCAGATCTGCAAGGAAATATAAAACATAATTATGCCGATCCGATAAATGGTATTGATGATGATCTTGATGGTTATACAGATAATTTCAGCGGATGGGATCTGGGTGTAAATGATAATGACCCAACATGGCAAGGAAGCGCTCATGGTGTACACGTTTGTGGTATCGCAGCAGCTGCTACCGACAACGCAATTGGTGTTGCAGGTATAGGTTTTAAATGTAAATTTTTACCGGTGAAAATTGCTGATGCAACAGGCGCTTTAATAGCAGCGTATGAAGGAATTAAATATGCAGCTGATCATGGTTGTAAAGTAATAAATTGTTCATGGGGTGGTGCCGGAGGCGGACAATATGGACAAGACGTTTGTAATTATGCTATTTTCAACAAAGATGCAATGGTTGTAATTGCTGCGGGCAATACTGGCCTTGACGAATTATTTTATCCGGCAGCTTATAATGATGTAATGGCAGTTGCAAACACACAATCAACTGATATTATTAATTCAAGTTCTACGTTTGGTTATTTTGTAGATGTGAGTGCACCGGGAACAAATATTAACTCTACCTGGTCTGGTAACAGTTATCTTCAATCAACCGGTACTTCAATGGCCTCTCCTGTTACAGCAGGTGTTGTTGCTGTTGTAAGAAGTTTTTATCCTTCCTACTCAGCAATACAAGCAAAAGAACGCGTGAAACAAACAACGGATAATCATTATGCTTTACCAATTAATAATACAGCTGCTCATAAAGACAGATTAGGAACAGGCCGTGTAAATTTAAACCGTGCCTTAACTGATCCTTTAGCCCCCGCATTAATTTATAGTCAGGTAGTGTTTAGTGATAAGAATGATAATATCTATAACCTTGGCGATACATTAAGAATTGGTGGTTTATTTACAAACTACTTGGCGCCAACTACTGCATTAACTGCAACATTAATTCCTCAAACGGCTGGTGTAACAGTTTTAAATAATACAATTAATCTTGGTGCGATCAGTATGTTAGGTTCTGTTTCAAATACTGCTACACCTTTTTCATTTAAACTAACAAATTCATTTGCTCCTAATACTACTTTAACTTTTAGTTTAGTAATGCAGGATGGTTCTTATACAGGGAGAGACGTGATCACCGTTACTGCCAACCGCGATTATATTGATATTGTTGAGAATGATATTTCAACTACTGCAACAAGTAAAGGAAAAACTTTTTATAGCGGTACAGGACAATCTCAAGGCTTAGGTTTTTTATACCAGACTTTAAATTTAGTTTATGATGGTGGTTTAATGATTGGCGTGGACACAAACCGTGTTTCCGATGTTATTCGCGATGCAACAGGTAATGATGCCGACTTTAAAATTTCAACTAACATTTCTAAACTAACAATTGCGCCTAAAAGTTTGATGGACACTTATGCAAAATACAGCGATTCGGCTGCAGCTGCAATAATTGGAGTAGAAATTGAACAACGCACATGGGTTTGGAATTCAATTCCCGATAAAAAATATGTTATTTGGGAATATGTAATTAAAAATAATTCAACAACAACATACACTTCAATGTACGCCGGTATTTGTGCTGATTGGGATATTGATGCCTCTTCTTTTGCAAATAATAAATCGTCTTACGATGCACTGAATAAAATGGGTTATAGCTGGTGTACAAATCCCGGTGGAAAATACGCTGCCATTAAATTATTAACCAGTTTTGCCCCGCCAAATTTTTATGCAATAGATAACGTAGCCGGTGGCTGTGGAGGTTATGACATTGCTACAGGTTCAAATTTTCCTAGCAGTGTAAAATATAAAACACTTTCTCAAAGCCGTTTGGCTGCAGGTAGCTGTAGTGTTACTGGTAATGATATTTTAAATGTAATGAGCAGTGGTCCTTACACAATTGCTCCGGGTCAAATTGCTGTTGTTGCTTTTGCTTTAATAGCCGGCGATAGTTTACAAGATCTGCAAGCGAGTGCTGTGGCAGCTCAAATAAAATACGCTACCGTATATTATGGTACAGGTGTTAAAGAAATTAGTCTGGCAGATAATTTAGTTTTAGTTTATCCGAATCCTGCAACTGATAAAATTTATGTGACAGTTAAAAACAAAACAGAGAACGATCTGTTTGTTTACGATGTTAACGGAAAATTAATTTACGAAAATAAAAATGCAGCTTCCTTTACTATTGATACCGATAAATGGAGCAGAGGAATTTATTTTATAAAAGTTTCTAATAAAGATGGAGTTAGTACTTCGAAGATCGTTCTCCACTAAAATAATTTGCAATACATTAAGGGTCGTTTGCTATTCATTTAGCAAACGATTTTTTTTGCCTAAACTTTAAATCCTACGAAACAAATATCATCTGTTTGCGAATTATTTCCCTTCCATTTTAAATGGGCATCGGTTAGAATTTCTTTCTGTTCTTTTAATGGGAGATCGTTTATTTGCAGCAGCAATTGTTTTAAGCGGACACGGCCATAACGTTTTTCTGTTGTGTTTTCCAATTGATCAGTAAAACCATCCGTCGTAAAATAAACCACGTCGTTTTCCTCGAGTTGGATCATGAAGGTTGTAAAATTATTTTCTCTTCCTACAGCATTCACACCGCCAATTGGTGTACGGTTACCTTTATATTCTGTTAATTCGTTATCGTGAGCAAGGAAAAAATTATGAATGGCAGAAGAAAATAAAAGCATCCGCGTTGTTGCATTGAAAACGCCAAACGAAATATCCAGTCCATCCAATATTTCATCTTCCGAATATTTGTTTAGTGCTGCTTGTAAAGATGTACTCAGATATTCTAAAATTAAAGCAGGATCAGTGAACCCTTTTACTTCAACAGCTTGTTTAATATAATCAGATGCTAGTATGGTAAGCAATGAACCCGAAACACCATGTCCGGTGCAATCGCCTACAGCAATAAAAATATTTTCGTCACGCTTCTCGAACCAATAAAAATCACCACCTAAAGAATCTCTCTGACTAAAAATTAAAAACGACTCCGGTAAAAGTTGGTGTAATAATTCTTCTGTTGGCATTAAAGCACTTTGAATACGACGTGCGTAATTAATATTATCAGAGATATCCTGATTTTTTATAGAGATTATCTCTTTAAACTGAATCTGTTCAATTACTGTTGCGGCCGATTCGTTTATTTCTTTTATCAATGCTTTTTGCTGATCAGTAAAATTAAAAGCAACTTTTGATATAAGATTTACAGATGCAAATAATATGCCGTGAATTGTAATTGGTAAACTGATAACGGATTTAATTCCTTTCTCAAGCCATTTTTTATCTTCCGCACTTAGATCAGGATCATTATCAAAATCAGGGCGCTCGTAAATTTGCCCTTTTAAATGATTAGGAATGGTTGGAACATCTTTAGTGGAGATAAATTTACTTGTCATTTCAGGAGCCTCAGGATCTTTGTAATGCAGCGTTCCAACATTGCGCTCCAGATCATGAACTAAAATACTTACGCGGTAGGCATTCTCAATATTATCAGAAAGCAGATCAATAATGCCTTTATAAACATCGTCTAAATTATTATTCGAAATAAGTTTTGTTTTCGATTCATTTAATATTTCAAGCTGTTTCGAATAGTTGGCGATGATCTGGTTTTGTTCATATTGCACGAAAAAACTGGCAAAGCTGGTACAAATATCTTTTACCAAAATAGTAGTATCAGTGGCATAAGCATTTTCTTTAACCGCGAAAAAACCAATAAAACCGTATGTTTTAGATTTATTTGCTATTGGAATAATTACAGCTGATCTATAAAGATCAACCGGTTGATGTAAATTTTTATAAAGATCTGCGGCCTCCGCATCGGTCGTAAAATTAAGAATGTAGTTATCAAAATCGTTGAACCGTTTTATTAGATCGTTGTTAATTTCATGATGCGCAGAAATTACTTTTTGATCGGTGGTATTTAAGCAATAGGAATGTAAAATCGGCTTGTGTCGATCAAAGATATTGATACAATAAAAATTACTTTTATCGGAATTATCACCAAGCATCATCAATATTTTTGAATACATGCTTTTTGTTTCCTGTGATGCGAGAATTATTTCCTTAACAACA
>JANYCL010000188.1 GCA_025360355.1 Sphingobacteriaceae bacterium | reverse complement strand
TGCTGCAACTAAATTTTTTGCAATGTGACGGGTTGCATAAGCAGCAGAACGATCCACTTTACTTGGATCTTTACCCGAGAATGCTCCACCACCGTGTGCACCTTTTCCGCCATAAGTATCAACAATAATTTTTCTTCCTGTTAAACCAGTATCACCATGCGGTCCACCAATAACGAAATTACCGGTTGGATTAATGTGATATAGAATTTTATCGTTGAATAATTTATGTAAAGATGTTTTCAAATGTTTTTTAACACGCGGGATCAAAATGCTTTTTACATCTTTTGTAATTTGTTCCTGCATTTTTGTTTGATTTCCATTGGTAAAATCATCATGTTGAGTTGAAATTACAATTGCTTCAATACGAACCGGCACATTTTTATCGTTGTACTCAATTGTTACTTGTGATTTTGCATCCGGACGTAAATATTTCATTTGTTTACCTTCTTTGCGGATGGCAGCTAATTCTAATAATAAACGGTGAGCAAGATCTAAAGGCAATGGCATGTAATTATCGGTTTCGTTGGTTGCATAACCAAACATCATACCCTGATCACCTGCGCCTTGTTCTTCTTTTTTCTTTTTATCAACACCTTGATTAATATCTGAAGATTGTTCGTGAATAGCAGATAAAATACCGCACGAATTTGCTTCAAACATATATTCAGCTTTTGTGTATCCAATTTTACGGATCACTTCGCGTGCAATTTCCTGAACATCCAAATACGCTTGCGATTTTACTTCGCCGGCTAATACTACTTGTCCGGTTGTAACTAAAGTTTCGCAAGCAACTTTGCTTTCAGGATCGATCGCTAAAAAATTATCAATTAAAGCATCTGAAATTTGATCGGCAACTTTATCCGGGTGGCCTTCTGATACTGATTCGGAGGTGAAAAGATATCCCATTGTTTTAGTTTTAGAATTGGTGAGTTTTGAGTTTGTGAGTTAAAATATTTTATTTTGATTCGGTTAATTTGAATTCGTAGCCTTCCATGATCTGATTACATAATAATTTTTTACAGGCTTCATCAATTTTTGCACCGGCATCTTCTTTACTTGCCGCTTCCACTTCTAAAGTAATATGTTTACCAATTCTTACATTTTGAATTTCAGGTAAACCTAAATTTTTCATTGAGCCTGTAACAGCTTTTCCTTGTGGATCGAGTAAAGCTTTAAGAGGCATTACATCAATATCTGCAATAAATTTTGCCATGTTTAATTTAAAATTGAGGTGCTAAGATATGTTTTAGGTTTGACATACAATAACGAAATTATAAGAAAGTTTTAATCTTTTTGAAACGGGGGAATCTTCCAAAAGCCCTATGCAGAAACTGCTTTTTTCCGGTTTAAAAGGTTATTTATTATTGACATAAGAATGTACAGGAAAATAATCAAGGGGATTCCTATGTACTGTAAACCAATTAAAAGCCCAATGGAAAGCCCTAAAAACACATAGCGTATTTGGTTTCCTTCCCAGCCAAACGACTTAAATTTCATGGCAAAAAGCGGAATCGGGGCTATTAATAAGTAACACAGAACTATTGTTAAGGTCACTAAAAAATAGGGATCAATTAATAAACTATCCAAACCAAAAAGTGGGAAAGTAGTAATATCTCTTACGTTGTTTAAATTAGCTATTAGAGGTAATGAACAAATAAGAATTGCATTTGCAGGAGTTGGTAAACCAATGAACGAATCGCTTTGTCGCGGATCATTATTAAATTTTGCTAAACGAATAGCGGAAAAAATTGTTATTGCAAAACCGAGGAAAGCTAATAACACCAGATATTGTTCCATTCCTAGTTTTTTATCATTCATAAATACATTTAAAAAAATGCCAAACAAATGTTTCGAAAAAGAAAAGTTAATTAGTTTGTACATCACAACTCCAGGTACAACTCCAAAAGTTACCATATCGGCCAAACTATCGAGATCTTTTCCTATTGGAGAAACAACTTTTAAAATACGTGCAGCAAATCCATCCAGAAAATCAAGTACAGCGGCAATTCCAACCCAATACGCTGCCCAAACTAAATTTCCCTCGAAGGCTTGCACCATAGCGAGACAGCCGCATAATAAATTACAACAGGTAATAAAATTGGGTATGTTTTGTTTGATCTTCAATCGCCACTACAAATATAATCATTTAAAAATCTAAAAATATTCCGGTTGAAATCCAGAAAAAAAGCCGTAAGAAAATTCCCACGGCTTTTGATCAAATTAAAATAGAATTTTATTTTAAGAGCTCGCGACTGATAACCAGTTTTTGAATTTCGCTGGTACCCTCGCCTATCGTACATAATTTGCTGTCGCGGTAATATTTTTCAGCAGGAAAATCTTTTGTGTAACCATAGCCGCCAAAAATTTGCACGGCTTCTGTTCCGTTTCTCACGCACACTTCCGATGCAAAATATTTTGCAAAAGCGCCTTCTTTGGTCATTTTCATGCCGCGGTTTTTCATATCGGCTGCTTTAAAAGTTAGCAATTCTGCAGCTTCTAATTCAGTAGCCATATCTGCTAATTTAAAACTGATGGCTTGAAAAGCAGAAATTGGTTTTCCAAATTGCTGACGTTCTTTCGAATATTTTAAAGAACATTCGTAAGCACCACGAGCAATACCACAACTTAATGCAGCAATGCTTATGCGACCGCCATCTAAAACTTTCATAGCTTGTACAAATCCATCGCCTTCTTTTCCTAACATTTGACTTTTGTGAACTTTACAATCTGTAAAAATTAATTCAGCAGTTTCGCTTGCGCGCATACCTAATTTGTTTTCTTTTTTTCCTGACTTAAATCCGGGTGTGCCTTTTTCGATAATGAAAGCTGTCATACCATGACTATCACCTTTCTCACCGGTACGAACAATAACAACTGCAACATTTCCGCTGATGGCGTGTGTGATAAAGTTTTTGCTGCCGTTAATGATATAATGATCGCCATCTTTTACTGCAACGGTCATCATCCCTCCGGCATCTGAACCGGTTCCTGTTTCAGTTAAACCCCATGCACCGATCCATTCTGCTGTTGCTAATTTTGGTAAATATTTTTGTTTTTGTTCTTCGTTACCAAAAGCTAGAATATGTCCTGTACATAATGAATTATGCGCCGCCATTGATAAACCAATTGAGCCGCAAATTTTTGATAATTCAATTATGGCTGTTACATATTCTGTGTAACTGAAACCTGATCCGCCGTATTCTGTTGGAACAAGAACTCCCATTAAACCAAGTTCTCCTAATTTTTTAAATACCTGAACAGGGAATTCTTGAGACTCATCCCACTCCATATATTTTGGATAGATATGTTCTTTACCAAATTTACGGATCATATCCGCTATCATTTGTTGATTTTCATTTGGCAAAAAACTCATGCCAACATTTTCGGGGTATTCTAATACTGCGCTAGACATATTATATTATTTGAATGTATTTTTAATTTTTCTTTTCCGTTTAAAAATCCGAGTTCAACTACAAATGCGAAACCACTTACGTTTGCACCCAGTTGTTTTACTAATTGCGCCGCAGCTTCGGCCGTACCGCCTGTTGCTAACAGATCATCATGAATTAAAACATTCCAGTTCTTTTGCAATGCATCAATATGCATTTCAATAGTGGCTGTACCATATTCTAATCCGTATTGCTGACTAATGGTTTTGTAAGGAAGTTTCCCTGCTTTACGAACCATAATAAAAGGAACATTTAATTTATTTGCTAAGAGTACACCAAATAAAAAACCGCGACTTTCAATACCAACAATTGCATCCGGTTTTTGAGTGATCTCTTTTATAAATCCATCCACAATTCCGGAGCATAAAATTTGATCTTCTAAAATTGGAGTTATGTCTTTAAACATAATTCCCTGTTTCGGAAAATCAGGAACATCCCGGATCGTTTTTTTAATCTCTTCAACCAAATTCATTACCCTACAAACTTAATTAATTAATTTCTAAAATAGGTCGGTAGGTGTCGTAAAATTAACAAAACTAAAATATTGATTATCAAATATTTAATAACTTTTTAATGACTTTGGGTATTGTAATTTAAAACTAATTGCTCTCTGACTTAATTAGGCTTTCAAAATGTTATAAAAATCAATGAAAAAGAGACTAATATCAGGTCAAAAAAGGCTTCCTTTTTAGGTAATAAAAGCTTGACTAATTGCTTATTAATCACTAATTTTGCTCTTTATGCGTAAAAAATGCATAAATGCATTAAGGCCATTATGAAAAAATTTAGTTCTGTTTTAATAATTATTTTGATGTTCGCTGGAATATTTCAATCCACCGCGCAAAGTAATTTCATTAGAAAGTGGACACGTTTTGGTGTTAACATGGAATCATGTGTATTATCTACGCCATGGATATTTGGATTAGGATGGAGTGCTGTAGATGATGATGGAGGCAAATGGTTTAATAAAAATCTTTTTAGAGTAGACAAGACCTGGAATATGGCGCCTTACCCTGCACGTACTTCTTGCGAAAAAATGATAGATACTATAAGAGGATGGAGCGCTGAAGTTGTTTTTTCATATAACCGTTATGGCGTTGGAAACTATCTTCACGAAGACCGTATTGGAGACGCGAGACTTGTGCCTGTACAATCCGGTATCGTTTCAATTGATTTTCATGCGAAATATGATTTTAATAAGATCTATGACCTAAATAAATTATGGGGCGGACAAGAAATTTTTCAACCCTTCTGTGTTTTTGGTCATGGTTATACTTACCGTGATATGGCACCTCATCACAATACGATCACCATGAATATGGGTATAGGGTTTAATGTTCATATTTATATGGGCTTCGGCATTCAATTCCAAAGTCTGGCTAAATT
>JANYCL010000116.1 GCA_025360355.1 Sphingobacteriaceae bacterium | reverse complement strand
CTGGGACGCAACTATTGCTAATGCCAATGACAACTATTCGACATATACGGGGTCGCTAAATGTTGCTAAATATTACGAAGTAACTGTTACGCCTAACAGTAGCAGTGTTACTTTAAATTCAATTACTTTTAACATGTCGCGCTCATCAACTGGTCCGCGTAACTGGGCAGTAAGAAGCAATAAAGATACATACGTTGCGAATTTACCGGCAACTATTTTTCCTGCTAATGCCAATATAAATATTCAATCAGGAAGTATATTTTTCTGGGCTCTGGATAGCTATACTGTTTCTGGCGGGAAACAAGAAGTTGGTTCAAAAATTACTTTAAGCGGACCGAATTTCACCAATCAAACAACACCAACAATATTTAGATTTTATGCATGGAATGCAGAGAACGGTGCAGGAACTTTCAGAATTGATACGGTTCGTTTTAACGGGACAGTTACCGGATCCACTGGTGTTGCAGAATACACACAGGATCTGAATTCATCTTTTAAGATCTATCCTAACCCAAGTAATGATGGTATTATTTATTTAGATACTAAAAAGATCAACTACTCGAAAATTGAAGTGGTAAATATTTTAGGCAGCACGATCGCGATCGAAAATAAAGAAGCCGTGACCAGTGAAAAAATTAAATTAGATCTGAACACATTGCCTTCTGGTACTTATTTTGTTCGTATCACTTCAGGAGACAAAGTTTATTCTGAACGTTTCTTTATTGCCAAATAAAACTAAAAAATCTTACTTTTTTTAATACCCCGGCCTAATCGTCGGGGTATTTTATTTTACCGCCATCAATTTACTATCTTTACCAGGTGAATAAACAGAACTTTGGTTTCATATCCATTATTGTAGGACTGGCTTTTTTGGCCCTAATTGCCATTCAGGGTTATTGGATCATGAACGACTGGGAATTAAAGAACGAACAATTTAAATTACGTGTTTATGCTGCATTAAATAATACTGCTGATAAACTAGAGAAAACTGCTTTAGCAGATAAATTATCAAAAAAATACAAGAAACGTACACAAGGTATTATTGAGGGTAATGTTATTAAAGAATATTCCGTTCAAAGTAAAGACTCGGGAGGCGTATCAACTAGTGTTTATTCGCAAAAAGAATTTCCAAAGAACGACACCATTCAATTTAACAAAGATTTTCCTTATCATATTGTTGCACATAAAGACGATACCGTTAAGCAAATTGAAAATGTACGCGATGAATTATTAAAACACAAAGAGGAAATCTATAAGGATCTTTACGATGAAATGGAAGAGGTTAATGTTTACTCTAATTACAAACCAAAAATTGATGCCGCATTATTAGATTCAACTCTTCGTAAAGAATTAAAAAATCAAAATATTGAAACAAAGTATAACTACTATACCACAACTCAGAACCCAGGCAGTTTCAAAACTACCAATCTAAGCGAAGCCGAATCCGGAAAAGATTCACTAGGCATGGCGTACAATGTTAATCTCTCGCCAAAAAATATTTTTATTAAACCCGAATATTTAACTGTTCACTTTCCCAATCAAAATAAATATCTTTTAAAAACCATGTGGGCCATGCTCGGCGTGTCGGGAATGGTAATGTTCATTTTATTATTTGCCTTCTCTTATTTTATTTTTACGATCATCCGTCAGAAAAAATTAAGCACTATTAAAAATGATTTTATCAGTAACATGACGCATGAGTTTAAAACTCCGATCAGTACCATTTCACTTGCTTCAGAAATGTTAGGTGATGAAAGCGTTGTAAAAACACCTGAAAAACAAAAACGTTTTTTAAAAATGATCAAAGACGAAAACAAACGTTTAAGTGTTTTGGTAGAGAGTATTTTGCAAACCGCAATTTTAGATAAAGGAGAATTTAAATTAAAATTAAATGAGCTCGACATTCATGAAATAATAACCACTGCTATAAACAATACTAATTTATTGGTGGAGCAGCGCGGCGGAAAAATATTAACCAACCTTAACGCCGGTAAAACACGCTTAATGGCCGATAGGGTTCACTTAACTAATATTGTTTTCAATCTTATTGATAATGCAATTAAGTACTCGAAAGAAATTCCCGAAATAACAATCACTACAAATGATGCTTCTGATGGCATAAACATTATTGTAAGGGATAACGGGATTGGCATCAGTAAAGAAAATCAGCGCAAGATATTTGATAAATTCTATCGGGTGCCTACCGGAAATGTTCACAATGTAAAAGGATTTGGTTTGGGCCTATCCTATGTGCAAGCTGTTGTAAATAAGCACGGAGGAGAGATTACTGTGCACAGCGAACTTGGTAAAGGCAGCATCTTTACCATCTTTTTACCCTATTCTCCAAATATCTAATAAATGTTAAATGCCCTTTTTTTGGCGCGATTTATGTATTAATTTTATTAAGAATTAATTCACTAAAATTAAAATTATGGAAGCTGTAAAAACCAGAGTGTTATTGGTAGAAGACGATCCGAGCTTGGGAACACTTTTAGAAGAGTATTTAAACGCCAAAGGTTTTGAAACTAAACTAGCTGATGACGGTAATAAGGGATACGATCAATTTTGTAAAGGCACTTTTGATCTTTTATTGTTAGATGTGATGATGCCGCATAAAGATGGTATCACTCTTGCAAAAGAGATCCGCCAAACAGATAAGAACGTTCCTATTATTTTCTTGACTGCAAAAAGCATGAAAGAAGATACCATTGAAGGATTTAATGCCGGTGGTGATGATTACATTACCAAACCATTTAGCATGGAAGAATTAATGGTGCGTATTAACGCTGTATTGCGCCGTAGTAACAAAAACCGTTCGCAAGATACCGATGAATCATCATTTGGCATTGGCACTTACCAATTCAATTCCGAAAAACAATTATTGTTACATAATGCACAGGAACAAAAATTAACGACTAAAGAAAGTCAGTTGTTACGTTTATTATGTGTGCATAAAAACGATGTGTTAGACCGCAACTTTGCTTTAGTCGTTAATTTTTGTTCCTGTGCATTATGTAACAATAATTGTTTTTCGGAATTGAATTGGTACGTGCCAATGCCAAATGATGATTCATCGGTA
>JANYCL010000084.1 GCA_025360355.1 Sphingobacteriaceae bacterium | reverse complement strand
CTTTTGCTGAGCGCTTAATTGCTTTTGCTGCCGTTGAAGGTATTTTCTTCTCAGGTTCATTCTGTTCTATTTTCTGGTTAAAGAAAAGAGGATTAATGCCCGGACTAAGCTTTAGTAATGAATTGATCAGTCGTGATGAAGGTTTACATTGCGATTTTGCATGCTTATTATATACACAACATATTAAAAACAAATTGCCGCAGGAACAAGTAACTAAGATCATTATTGATGCTGTAACAATTGAAAAAGAATTCGTATCAGATGCCATACCGGTTAAATTAATTGGTATGAACTCTGATCTGATGTGCCAATATATAGAGTTTGTTGCCGATCGCCTTTTAGTGGCGCTTGGATGCAGTAAGTTCTATAATGCTGCGAACCCGTTCGACTTCATGGAAATGATCTCGTTGCAGGGTAAAACCAATTTCTTCGAAAAACGCGTGGCCGAATACCAAAAGGCAGGCGTTATGGGCAAGGATGCGGAAAATAATGTATTTAAGCTGGACGAAGATTTTTAACGAAAGCTTCGTCGGCTAAAACTCCCGATTAAACTGTTGACCAACAATGTTTAACTCCGTGAAAATGGGGACGGGAATTCTAGCCTCAGACAATTTTAAAATAATTAACCGCCGAATTGTTAATAACGATTTAGCGGTCTGGAAAAAAACGGGGAATATGGTTCTAACTTGTTCTTTCCAAAAAAGAGTTAAACCCGTAGGATAAAGCCTGCGGATTTTAAAAACAAAAAATTAAAAATTGCTCAATGGAAATTATCCAACGGGTTAAATTAAGGTGAAAAGAAAAACAAAAAATTAAAAAACCTCTCTCTTGTGCGACCCTCAAGCGTATAAGAGATAAAAACCCGTAGGACTTTACTTGCGGACAAAAAAAAATTAAAAACAACAAAACCCCAGCAGACATTAAGTCCAACGGGTTAAAAACTAAATGGCGTATGTTTGTAATTAAAAGAGATGGCACAAGGGAATCAGTGAAATTCGATAAGATCACTGCCCGTATTCAAAAACTAAGTTATGGCTTAGACCCTAATCATGTTGACCCGATCCAGGTTGCGAAAAAAGTGATCGATGGAGTTTATGATGGTGTCACAACCAGCGAACTTGATAACCTTGCGGCGGAAACTGCTGCGGGCTTAACATCTCGTCATCCCGATTACGCATCTTTAGCATCGCGTATCGTTGTAAGTAACTTACATAAGAATACAATTAAATCTTTTTCGAAAACAATTGAGGCTTTACATGCTTATGTAGATCCTAAAACAAATTTACGTGCACAGCTTATCGCCGATGATGTTCACGAGATCGTTCAGAAGAACGCTCACCTTTTAGATTCATCTATTATATACGACCGCGATTTTGGTTACGACTATTTTGGTTTTAAAACTTTAGAACGTTCTTACTTATTAAAAATGTACGGTGTAGTTGCCGAGCGTCCGCAGCATATGTTAATGCGTGTCGCTGTTGGTATACATAAAGAAGATATTACTGCCGCTATCGAAACTTATACTTTAATGAGCGAGCGTTGGTTCACACATGCAACGCCAACTTTATTTAATGCAGGCACACCGAAACCACAAATGAGTTCTTGCTTTTTATTACAGATAAAAGAAGATAGCATTGATGGCATTTACGATACTTTAAAAAATTGCGCGAAAATTTCTCAGTCTGCAGGTGGGATTGGAATCAGCATTCACAATGTACGCGCAACAGGTTCTTATATTAAAGGAACTAACGGAACATCGAACGGAATTATTCCGATGTTAAAAGTGTATAATGAAACTGCACGTTACGTTGATCAAGGTGGTGGAAAACGTAAAGGTTCCATTGCTGTTTATTTAGAGCCATGGCACGCTGATATTTATGAGTTCTTAGATATCCGTAAAAATCACGGTAAAGAAGAAATGCGCGCGCGCGACTTATTTACTGCACTTTGGATCCCGGATCTATTTATGAAACGTGTGGAAGCAGAAGCTGAGTGGAGTTTAATGTGTCCGAACGAATGTCCGGGCTTAAGTGATTGTCATAGCGAAGAATTTGAAAAACTCTATACTAAATACGAATCGGAAGGAAAATTCCGTAAACAAATTAAAGCGCGTGAACTTTGGGCTGAGATCATCAATTCTCAAATTGAGACCGGAAATCCATACATGTTATTTAAAGATGCTGCGAATTCAAAATCGAACCAAAAGAATTTGGGCACTATCAAATCATCTAACTTATGTACTGAGATCATCGAATACACAAGTGCTGATGAAGTAGCGGTTTGTAATTTAGCTTCTCTTGCTCTTCCGCGTTTTGTGGATGAGAAAACAGGAACTTTCGATCACGACCGTTTATTTGATGTAACCTATACTGCAACTAAGAACTTAAATAAGATCATCGACCGCAACTATTACCCAATTCCTGAAGCACGCAAATCAAATATGCGTCATAGGCCAATTGGTTTAGGTGTACAAGGTTTAGCTGATGCATTTATTTTAATGCGTTACTCTTTTGAAAGCGAAGAAGCAAAAAAATTAAATACCGAGATCTTTGAAACTATTTACTACGCTGCTTTAACAGCAAGTAAAGATTTGGCAATGATCGACGGTGCTTACGAAACTTATCCTGGTTCACCAATATCGCAAGGTATTTTCCAGCAAGATATGTGGAACGTTACACCAAGCTCGCGTTGGGAGTGGGATGTGTTACGTGAAGAAATTAAAAAACACGGTGTACGCAACTCATTAATGTTAGCGCCAATGCCAACAGCAAGTACATCACAAATTTTAGGTAACAACGAATGTTTTGAACCATACACCAGCAATATTTACACACGCCGCGTATTAAGCGGAGAGTTTGTTGTAGTGAACAAACATTTATTACGTGACTTAGTAAAATTGGGTATCTGGAACGATAATTTGAAAAATGAAATTATCGCGGCAAACGGATCGGTGCAAAACATTGCAGCTATTCCTGCTAACATAAAAGAAATTTACAAAACCGTTTGGGAAATTAAACAACGTACTATTATTGATATGGCTGCTGACCGCGGTGCATACATTGACCAATCACAATCTTTAAATTTATTCATACAGGATGCGAACTTTGCGAAAATGAGTTCAG
>JANYCL010000010.1 GCA_025360355.1 Sphingobacteriaceae bacterium | reverse complement strand
GAAATATATTTCAGTCACGGATACAGAGGCATTAGAAGCCGCACTTAATTTGACAAAAACGGAAGGAATAATTCCCGCATTGGAAAGTGCACACGCTTTAGCAGGACTTAATAAATTAAAATTCGGAAAAGATGAAATTGTTGTTTTGAATTTATCGGGCCGTGGCGACAAAGACATGGAAACATTCTCTAACTATTTAAATGAAAAGAATTATGCAAAACAGAATTGATAAATTATTTGTAGAAAAGAAAAGTCAAGTACTTTCTATTTTTTTCACTGCAGGTTTCCCGAAATTGAATGATACAATTTCAATTTTAGAAGCTTTAGAACATTCTGATGCTGATCTGATAGAGATCGGTATTCCATTTTCGGATCCTTTGGCTGATGGTCCTGTTATACAACAAAGCAGTATGACTGCTCTTGAAAATGGAATAAATTTAAGTTTATTGTTCACGCAATTAAAAAGTCTGAGAACCGTAACTCAAAAACCTGTTTTATTAATGGGATATTTGAATTCTGTACTTCAGTTTGGTATTGAGGAATTTTATAATGCTTGTAGTGAAGTTGGAGTTGATGGTGTTATTCTTCCTGATCTTCCATTGGAGGAATTCGAAGATTCCCACAAAGAGTTCGCAAATAAATTAAATATTAAAGTTGTGTTTTTAATTAGTCCTGATACAAAACCGGAGCGCGTTAAGTTATTGGACGAAGCAAGTGGTGGTTTTCTGTATTTGCTTTCTTCAAATTCTACCACTGGCGGTTCAAAAGGAGTTTCAAAAAAATTAATATTACCGGATGTAAAAAATCCTGTGTTAATTGGTTTTGGCATAAAAGGACAAAAAGAATTCTCGGAAGCGTGTGATATCGCCAATGGCGCAATTATCGGAACGGCATTTATAGAATTGCTTTTGGGGCCAATTGATTTTAAAAAAGATATTACAAAATTCACATCAAACATAAAAATTAAACAAACGATATCATGATCATACAATTAGAAAAAAACATAGACAAAGATCTATCAACAAAAATTAAAAGCACATTGAATGAGCTTAAATTTTCAGTTAATCCCGTAAGTACACAATTTGAAGATTATTTAATTTGTATTGGGAAAAACGAATTTGATATCCGCAGCATCGGACATTTAAAAGGCGTAAAAGATGTTCACCGTGTTTCCGATAATTATAAATTGGTGAGTAATAAATGGAAAACAAAGAACACTGTCATTGATCTAGGGAATGATGTTAGGATAGGAGATGGCTCAGTTTCAGTTATGGCCGGACCGTGTTCGGTGGAGAATGAAGCGCAAATGGAAAGTATAACTGAACATTTGGTAAAGAATAATATTAAAATAATGCGGGGCGGCGTTTTTAAACCGAGAAGTTCGCCTTATGCATTCAGAGGTTTAGGAATTGACGGTTTAAAAATGATGCATGAGTTTTGTAAACCTCATGGTATTAAAATTATTACTGAAGTAATGCAAGCTTCACAAATTGAAGAAATGTCTCCTTATACAGATATTTTTCAAGTCGGAGCGCGTAATTCGCAAAATTTTAATTTACTGGATGCTTTGGGCGAATCTGATAAAGCGGTATTGATAAAACGCGGTGTGAGTGGAACCATTGAAGAATTACTTTATTCTGCTGAATATGTTTTTAGCAAAGGAAACGAACGTTTAATGTTATGTGAACGTGGAATCCGAACTTTTGAAACTATTTACAGAAATACATTTGATATTAATGCGATCCAGGTTTTAAAGGATAAAAGTCATTTGCCTGTGATAGCTGATCCATCCCATGGTGTTGGTATTAGGAATTACGTACCTAAACTTGCTTTAGCAGCTGTAATGGCAGGGGCCGACGGTATTATTTACGAGGTGCATGAAAAACCGGAAGAAGCACTTTCAGATGCTCAGCAAACGCTGAATTTTATGGAATCTGATTTGTTAATACAAAACATAAATAAACTGGCAACGTTTCTATAATTTGAATAATTTTAGGCATGATTAAGTCACTCGGCTATACAATTTATATTGGGGAAAAAGTTTTTAAAGATCTGAGCTCCTTTTTAAAAAAACAAAAGTATAGCAACTGCTTTATTTTGTGTGATGAAAACACGTTCAAGCATTGTTTACCGGGTTTAATTATTCAGTGTAAAGAATTAAAGGATGCGGAAATTTTTGAAATTGAAAGCGGCGAGAATTCTAAAAGTTTGCAATTGTGTTCTCAGCTTTGGGAAACTCTATTGAGTTATAATGCTGATAAAAATGCTTTGATAATTAATTTGGGAGGCGGTGTAGTTTCGGATCTCGGTGGATTTGTCGCATCTGTTTATAAACGCGGAATTGATTTTATAAATATCCCAACTTCACTATTGGCAATGGCAGATGCAAGTGTAGGCGGAAAAACGGGAATTGATTTTTCAGGATTAAAAAACAGTATCGGTACAATTACTCAACCAAAAGGTGTTTTTATTTTTCCTGAATTTCTGGAAACACTTCCGAAGCGACATATTGCAAACGGAATGGCTGAAATTTATAAAATGGCTTTGATCTCAGATAAAGTATTATGGAAAAAATTACAGTCGGCTAAAATTTTAGACAATACATTCATTACAAGAAGCGTGTTGTTAAAAAATAATTTTGTAAAAAAAGATCCGCTTGATAAAGGAGTCCGCAAGGCATTGAATTTCGGACATACAGTTGGTCATGCAATAGAATCAGTTTTATTGGCAAGTGAAGTTGATATTTTACATGGAGAAGCAGTTTTGGCAGGTATGATCTGCGAAAGCAAAATTTCTTTAAAGAAAAAATTAATTTCGAAAAAAGAGTTTGACGAGATCGTTAACACACTAACTCAAAAATTTACCTTTGCTCCTTTGCCTGCATTATTGTTTGGTGAAATGGTGAAGGCAACTGTTAACGACAAAAAAAATACGAAGCTTCAAATACAATCCGCTTTATTAAACGGTATTGGAAAAAATAAAATAAATGTTGCGGTTACACCAATGGAAATTCTAGAATCTTTAGAATTTTATAATTCAATTACAATATGATTCAAATTTTTCCACCAAAAGGAAACATAAAAACTATTGTTGAGCTTCCGGGTTCAAAAAGTATCAGTAACCGTTTGATGATGATAAGAGCTATTTCCGGTTTGTCAATTCATTTTAAAAATTTATCCGACTCCGAAGATTCTATTTTGATCGCAAAAGCATTGGGTCAAATTCAAAACAAAACATCAGGTACTTTAAATATTCATCATGCAGGAACCGATATGCGTTTTTTAACTGCGTATTTGTCGACAAGAGAAGGCGAATGGATCATAACCGGTTCGGATAGAATGAAGCAAAGACCAATTGCAGAATTAGTAAATGCATTGAAACAATTAGGCGCTGATATTTCATATTTAGAAAAAGAAGGATTCCCTCCTCTAAAAATTAAAGGAAAAAAATTATCAGGAGGAAAAGTAGAAATTGATGCGAGCATTAGCAGTCAGTTTATTTCTGCATTACTTCTTGTCGCACCAAAATTTCAAAAAGGTTTAGATCTGGTTTTAAAAGGCAAGATAGTATCTATGCCTTATATAAATATGACGGCATCTCTTCTTAAAGAATTTGGTATTTATGTTTCATTTACGGGAAATAACATTGTAGTATCACCATCTGCATTTACAATTTTTACTCCACAATTTTTGGTCGAGTCAGATTGGTCGGCCGCTTCTTATTGGTATGGAATGGTAGCGCTATCGGATAATGCAGAGGTTGTGTTAAAATTTTTAGATAAAATAAGTTTGCAAGCTGATAGGATCTTACCGGGGATCTATAATAGTCTTGGTGTGAATACAGAATTTATAGAAAAGGGAGTTCGTTTAACAAGAAAAAAAATATCGGATACTGAATTCAGATATGATTTTACAGATTGTCCTGACATTGCACAAACCGTTGCCGTTACTTGTTTTGGTTTAGGAATAAAAGCAAACCTTACGGGATTACAAACATTAAAAATAAAAGAAACGGATAGGATCAGCGCGTTAAAAAATGAATTTGAAAAACTAGGCGCTAAAGTAGAAACAACTGATAATTCAATAATAATAACTCCTGGTCAATCAAACATTGAAAATCAAACATCAAACATTGTAACATATAAAGATCATCGGATGGCAATGAGCTTCGCGCCATTGGCTCTTAAATTTCCAGGATTAAAAATAGAGCATCCTGAAGTGGTTGAAAAATCTTACCCTGCTTTTTGGGATGATATGGAAGAAGCAGGATTTGATCTGAAATAAAAAATCCCCAAACTTTTAAGAATGGGGATTTTTTATTTTAATAATTTTCTGAACTATTCTTTAATGATCTTTGTTTTGTAAAGTGAATTACCATCTTTTGTAATTCTTACATGGTAAATACCATTTGTAAATTCAGTTAAATTTATTGGAGTGATATTTTCTCTTACTATTTGTTTACTCACCAGCTGACCAATATTATTATAGATCTCAATAAATACATTCTCTGTTACCTGAACAACTGTTACTACAAACTCACCATTGTTAGGATTTGGATAAATACCAAATGTTGAAGCCGCTACATTAACAGAACTTATTCCTGTACAAGGTGAAACCGATTGTGTAATAACAGATGTTGCAACACATCCGCCTGCACCGGTTCCTGTAACTGTATAACTTGTAGTTGTTGTTGGACTCACGCTTATACTTGCTGTGGTTGGTCCTGTATTCCAAGTATATGTTGCAGCAGTACCGCCCGCAGTTAATGTTGCACTTTGTCCGGAACAAATTAGAGTTGCAGAACTTGAAGCATTAATTGTAGGCGCAGAATTTACATTCAAAGAAATTGTATTAGTATTTGAACAACTTCCATTCGATCCGGTAACCGTATAACTTGTAGTTGTTGTTGGAGAAACTACAACAACCGGAGTTGTTGGTCCTGTATTCCAGGAATAAGTTGTAGCACCGCTTGCAGTTAATGAAGCACTACTTCCTGAACAGATTGCTGTTGGACTCGCAACAACACTTACAGTTGGATTAGAATTAACGGTTAGAGAAATTGTTTTTGTATTTGTACATCCTGCACTTGTGCCTATAACAGTATAGTTAGTTGTGGTGGTTGGAGAAACTACAATCGCCGGTGTTGTTGGTCCTGTGTTCCAAGCATAAGTTGTGGCACCACTTGCTGTTAAAGTAGCGTTACCTCCCGAACAAATTACAGTTGGTGTTGCGGTAATATTAACTGTTGGATTAGGATTAACATTTACAGAAACTGTTTTTGTATTTGAACATCCAGCGCCACTTGTTCCTGTAACAGAATAATTAGTTGTTGTTGTTGGACTAACAACGATGGCAGGAGTAGTTGGTCCTGTATTCCATACATAAGTTGCGCCGCCGCTTGCTGTTAGTGTAGAAGGATTTCCTGCACAAACTAAAGTAGGATTTGCTACAACGTTTACAGTAGGATTTGCATTTACGGTAATTAAAATTGTAGTAGAACCGGAACAGCTTCCACTTGTTCCATTCACAGTATAATTTGTTGCAACTGTTGGCGACACTACAATTGATGATGTTGTTGGTCCTGTATTCCAGGTATAAGTTGAAGCACCGATCGCAGTTATTGTGGTTGAACCTCCCAAACAAACAGCAGTAGGAGTGGCGGTGGCCGTTATAGTTAAACCTGCAGCAGCATTTAATGTGAATGATTGAGATCCTTTACAGCCATTACCATTTATAACAGTAGCGGTATAAACACCAACAACACTACTTGTAATAGTTGCTGCAGTAGAGCCTGTTGACCAAGAATAAGTAAATGGTCCGGGACCGGAACCAGATGCAGTAATTGTACTTGTGCTGCCCGGGCAAATACTTGCAGGGTTAGCTGTAATTGTAACCACAGGTAAAGCATTTACAACAACCTGAGTTGTTTTTGTTGAAGTACAACCTGCGGCATTTGCTCCTGTTAAAGTATAAGCTGTTGTTGTAGTTGGAGAAACAGTAATGCTTGCATTAATAACACTTCCCGGCATCCATGTATAAGTTGTTGCGCCGCTTCCAAAGAAAGTAAATGAACTTCCAACACAAACCGTACCTGAAGGAGGATTGATATTTAAAGTTGGCGAAGGATTAACTGTTAACGAAATTGTTTTTGTATTGGAACATGTTCCATTGGCTCCTGTAACTGTATAGTTTGTCGTTATTGTCGGACTAACTACTATCGCTGCAGTTGTAGGGCCTGTATTCCAGGTATATGTTGTAGCACCGCTTGCAGTTAGAGTTGCACTTCCACCAGCACAAATAGCAGTTGGAGTTGGGACGATGGTTACAGTAGGAGTGGTGTTGACCGTTATCTGTATTGTTTTTGTTCCAACACAAGAACCGCCATTACTTCCTGTTAAAGTATAAATTGTAGTTACGGTTGGACTAACAGCCACAATAGTTGTTGTCATGCCTCCCGGCATCCAAGTGTAATTGGTAGCGCCGGTTCCTGTAAGTGTTGTTGAATTACCAGCACAAATTGTTGTAGTTCCCGGCGTAAAAATATTTACAGTTGGAGTACCACTCACGGTAACAGAAACAGTTTTTGTTTGAGTACAACTTCCATTAGCGCCAGTAACAGTATAAGTTGTAGTAACAGTTGGCGAAACTACAATTGATGATGTTGTAGGTCCTGTGCTCCATGTAAATGATAAAGCACCAATAGCACTAATGGTTGAACTTCCTCCTGCACAAATTGTGGAAGGATTAGGTGTAACTGTCATATTAGGCGCAGGTGCAACCGTAATTGTTTTTACAACTGGTGTGCTTGGTCCACCGCCGTTCGAAGCGATCAATGTTATTGTATAAATACCGGCTGCCGCATACGTAACTGTAGGACTTTGTAAAGTAGAAGTTGCAGGAGCCCCACCTGTCATAGTATAAGACCATGCTCCTGGACTTCCGATTGACATATCAGTGATTGAAACTATTTGTCCGACACAAGCAGGATTCGGATTAACAGAAAAATTAGCAGTAGGTGGAGGAACTGAACATAAACCGTGCGTACCTAAAAATTTTCTGTACGGACTATTCGCCATTGCAGTTTGTATACGTGTTCGTTGATCTTCAGTGAACATGAACATAGCGCAATCGTAAGTATAGTCCATAAAGTTCATGAACATTTCTCCATTCGGGGAATTGCTTGGTGGTCCTGCACAAGATCCTGATTTAAGAGGGTAGGTCACCGGACAGTTATTAAAATTAGCTGCTGAAGCTGGTGGAGTATCGTTACAATAATCAGTTAAACATGTTCCGTCTCCCCAGATATGACGTAAACCAACCCAGTGTCCAATTTCGTGTGTACATGTTCTTCCAAGATCGTATCCCGCAGAATAAGTTCCTCCAGGAAAAATAACTTTACTACCAAATGAAGCGGCCCAAGCCCAAAAACCATCTGTTTTATTTGTTCCTATCCCACCTGGAATTCCTACTAAAGTACTTAAGGGAGGAAAAGTTGCGTAACCTAATAAACCTACAGCTGCTTGTTCATCAGTCACCCAAAGATTCATGTATTTACCTACGTTCCAAATCGTATTTGGTTTAATGTAACCATCAATAAATGCCATAAAATTACCTACGGAATTATATACAGCTGCTGCGGGATTTTTAGAAGTAAAAGTACCGGTTAAAGCTGGTAATGTATTGTAATTAACGCGGTCAATTCCAGGCTCCGGCAAAATATTTCCTAAGCTGTCTTTAAGTGCTAAACAGAATGTGATACCTGTGTTAGAAATTTTTACCCTTCCGGAAGCATCTTTACTTCCGGTAGAAACGATTGTATTTGTTGCCCAAGTTGTAAAAGCGTTAGCCGGATAATTACCATTGTTATATCCAACACCTGCAAAGTCATCATTTAAAACTTGGACTTGTGAATTTAACTGACCTTGCGCTAAGTTTGGAAAAGTACCCACCGCTACACCACCGTGAATAACATGAATAATTACGGGAATTGTGTAAACTGCTTGTGTATTATTTCCGTTGCCAACTTTGCTTCCATTAGTAATTTCAGGATTGGCGGCTAAAAAAGCTTCGATCTGTTTTTGAAACTGATCTTCCCATTGCTGGGGAGGGATTCCTGTTCCGCATGTTCTCTGGGGTGGCCCTTGAATGTAAGTTGGAGTTTGTTTTGATACATTTTGCGCATTTAAAATTGCAAACGAAAACATGCCTAAAAAAAACAAGGTTGCGGATAACAGATTTTTTACTTTCATGGTAGATCGGATTTATTATTAAAAATAATTCAATCCGATTCTAATTCAAAGTGAATAAAACGGGTTTTCGACGAAGGACTTAACTATTCGACCAATGAAAAATCAAAAATGCAAGCTTCTTTCTGTCAGAAAACTCAATTTGATAAAGGGACATGTAAATTGTACATTTGTTCCTCAATAAATGGCCCTAATAGAAGAAAATACCCAGAAAGAAACTAAGGCAAAAGAAATGTCGTTCCTACAGCATCTCGAAGAATTGCGTTGGCATTTGGTTCGTTGCGCTGCTGTAATTGTAATTTTAGCTACTGTTATTTTTTGTCTGCCCGGTTTTTTTGTCGATACTATTTTTTTAGGACCCATAAAACAAGATTTTATTTCGTACAAAGTTTTATGTTCTATTGGACACAAATTGGGGATGGGTGATGTGATGTGCATGACGGTAAAAGAAGTAAAACTTCAAACACTTGGCATTTCAGAACAATTTTTTACGCACATGTGGTTCGCGTTCATGGGCGGATTGATAATTGGTTTTCCATTTATCTTATGGGAATTATGGAAATTTGTGCGACCGGCTTTGAAAGATAAGGAAATTGGTCCGGTAAAAATATTTATTGTAATTGCTTCCTTATTATTTTTAATTGGAATTTGTTTTGGATATTTTTTAATGTTCCCTATGTCGTACAACTTTCTGATCAATTATCAGATGTCGGAGAGTAATTTAATTGAAACTAAACAAACATTAGATGATTATTCTTCATTCATTACAACTATGACTTTAGTTTCAGGAATTATTTTTGAATTACCAGTATTAGTATATTTTTTAACGCGCATGACTTTATTAACGCCGCAATTTATGCGCAAGTACCGCAAGCACGCGGTGGTTGTGATTTTAATTGTGGCCGCTGTTGTTACGCCAAGTCCGGATGTAACTTCACAAATGATCGTGGCTGTACCTATGTATTTGCTTTATGAAATAAGTATTTACGTTTCTAAGTATGTCGTAAAAAAATATAAATTAGCTGCTAATGGATGATCAAGTAAAAGAATTCAATGATTACCGTTCAAAAACGAACGACTTATTATTAAGTAAAGATAACCTGGTATTAAAGCGCTTGTTTAATTTAGACACCAATACATATGCTGATGGTGCTTTAAATGTAAAAACAAAAGAAATGCTTGGATTAGTTGCCAGTATGGTTTTACGTTGTGACGATTGTATTAAATACCATTTGGGAAAATGTAAAGAAGAAGGTTGTTCTACCGAAGAAGTTTATGAAATTTTTGCTGTTGCTAATATTGTTGGAGGAACAATTGTTATTCCGCACACTCGCCGTGCGGCAGAATATTGGGAAGAATTAAATAAGATTTAAATTCATCAAAAATAAAAGAGCACCGCTTGCTAAAAGTAAGAAGAAAAGTGTGTTCGAGACTTTCAATTGTTTAATGTTGTAGAAGTAATCGCTTAACAAAACGCTTAAGGGAATAATTGATGCAATTAAAGGAAAATAAGAAGTATTGTTTTTCGAAAAGAAATTTACCACTGATAAAAGTAAAAGCCAATACATTAACCCCAGGTTTTTTTGAGTTTTTATTTTCCCGCCTAAACCTTTTCTAAAATGTTTTCCAATTCCCATAAAAAATAAAATGAGTAAACATAAGAACAAAGGATAAAAATATTCTGATAATACCGGTTTTTGAAAATTGGTAAATAGATTTAAGAAGTATGTAAAAAAATCGGTGAATGGAATATTGATCAAATAACCAATCGAAAAATAAATAAAAACAGGTGCGATCAAGCCTGCAACTCCAACCAACCATTCACGCCAGTTAAAAGGCCGAAGGATCACCAAGACAATAAAAAAGAAAATAATAAAGAACGCATAGTTGATGTAAAAGAACATGGCTACGGAAGTAAAGAAAGCGGCATTGAAAATTTTAGATAAAACATATTCTTCACGATACGTGTCTGTAATATTTATAAGCGACAATAAAATAAAAACATTAGCTATCAAAGAAGGATGCAGGAGGGAATTGTTTAAAGTAAGTGCGCTAAAAAAAACGTACAAAAAAGAAGGTATGTAATTCGATTTTTCAACTATCTCTTGCCGGATGGTATAAAAAGAGATAAACACAGCTCCAAGCGCAAAACAAAGGATATTTATAAGTGTGATCGAAAATTTGCCCGTGCAATTATTTTGTAGGATCACATAGAAAATGTTTTCGTAATTATTTGATTTTAAGTTAGTTACTGAAAAAAGGGAAAGTGTTATAAAAAGAACAAAAAATAAAATAATTACGGGCAGAGCCGTTGTTAATCCCTTTTTTAAAACACCAACAACCACAGTTTCTTAGATTTCTAATTATTTATATATTTGTACTGTAAACTTACAAAATTCTAGCTTATGACACGTTTAATGATCACATGGACCGACATTTTTGAAAAAACCGGAGAAGCTTTTTACTGGTGTTTCCGCATTATGCGAAAATTAGGTCAGTCGCCAAATGTTATTTGTGGAACTATTGTTGTTTTTCTTTTAGCATACTGGTGTGTGAAGATCATTCAGCAAAATAAAAAAGCAGAGGAAGCCGGCACTTACAAATAGATTTTATTTATTAAGAAAATATAAAGCCCCATTGAATTTTCATTGGGGCTTTTTTATGAAAAGTAAATTTTTACTGGTGATTTCAGAAAAATAATTTCAAAAAAAAGCCCCAATGAAAATTCAATGGGGCTTTATATTTTCTTAATAAATAAAATCTATTTGTAAGTGCCGGCTTCCTC
>JANYCL010000243.1 GCA_025360355.1 Sphingobacteriaceae bacterium | reverse complement strand
AGGAATATACCGACCGTAATACTTTTACCGCCGCAGATTGGAATAAATGGTATTCTGATAGTTTTGGCATTAGCAAAGATGACCTTAATAAAAAATTTCTTGGCGATATTCCAAAGGATGCAAAAATACTGGAGGTTGGTTGTAATGTAGGTCAGCAATTATTGGCTTTGCAGAGAATGGGATTCACAAATCTTTATGGAATAGAACTTCAATCTTACGCGGTTGAAAAAGCGAAAGAACAAACTAAAGATATTAATATCTTCAAAGGCTCAGGTTTTGATACTCCTTTTAAAGATAATTATTTTGACCTGGTTTTTACCAATGGAGTTTTGATCCATATTCATCCAAATGATCTTCCAACTATCATGAAGGAAATGGTCCGCGTAAGTAAAAAATATATTTGGGGATTTGAATATTACGCTGAGCAGCCAACGCAAATTAAGTATCGTGGGCATGATGGCTTTATGTGGAAGATGGATTATTCTGAAAAATTCAAAGAAATTAATTCAGGAGTAAAAACAATTAAAAAAGAAATTCTGCCTTATTTGTCTGAAGCTCATAAAGGGAATTCAGATTGTATGTTCTTATTAAGTAAATAATGAAACCGTATATAATATTAGAAATAGCAAATACACACGCCGGCGATAAGAACTATGTTTTTAAATTGCTCGAAGAATATTCTGTGTACAAAGAAAATTATGGGATCAAGTTTCAACCTTTCAAATACGATGAAATTGCAAGGGAAGATTACGAATGGTATCCTGTTTATCAAACCTTATTTTTTGATGAGCAAACTTGGAAAAGCATAATTGATAAAGCCGGGGAGACAAAGGGAATATGGATCGATGTTTCCAATGCTTATTCAGTAAAAATTCTAAAAAATAATTTTGATAAAATAAAAGGAATTAAATTTCAGGCTTCCATTCTCGATAATATTCTTCTTATTAAAGAATTAAAGACAGTGGATCTTTCCAATAAAACGGTGATCATTAATATTGCCTCTTTAGAAATGGATGTCATAAGAAGGCATTTAACTTACATTCAGGAAAATCTCAATGCTAAAAATATTGTTTTGCAAATTGGTTTTCAGGATTACCCTACGCAATTGATTCATTCAGGAATTTCTAAAATAGAGGTATTAAAGAAAGAATTTAATTTACCGATCTCATTCGCTGATCATATTGACGGTACACATGAGGATGCAATTGATCTTCCTGTCTTAGCGCATTTAATGGGCTCGGAGATAATTGAGAAGCATGTGATGTGTAGGGGCGAGAAGGCGAAGTATGATCATTTCTCGAGTGTAGTTCCTGATGCGTTTAAAAATTTAGTTTCCAAAATTACCGATCCGACGCTTTCTTCTAAAAAACAAGATTACATTAAGAAGTACATTGAATTAATGGCGCAGCCCTTTTTAAACGATAGAGAAATCGAATATTACCGTAAAACAGCAATGAAACCAACTTTATGTCGTGATATGTATAAAGGACAAATAGTTTCATTGGAGTTCGATGTTAACTACAAACGTACGAATGAAGATGGTTTAGATATTGAAAGCATTAAAGAATTAAATAAAAATTACAATCTCCTCTCTGCACAAAAAAAAGACGGCGAAGTATTGAAAGCAACTGATTTTAAAAAAGCAAAAATTGCTTCTATCATAGCTTGTCGTTTAAAATCAAATCGCTTGCCTCAAAAAGCAATTTTAAAAGTGAATGATGAATTGAGTTCGGTGGAACTTTGTATTAAGAATTCCATGCTCTTTAAGAATGTTGATTATACGATATTAGCAACATCTACAACAGAGGAAGATTCTGAATTGAAAAATTATACTTATAAAAAGGAAGTTATTTTTCATACCGGTCACCCTGAAGATGTGATCCAGCGTTATCTGGATGTAATTAATAAATTGGATATTGATGTGATCGTACGCATTACGGCGGATATGCCTTATGTTTCGGAGGAGATCGTTGATTATCTTTTGAATTCACATTTTGAAACGGGCGCAGATTATACAGCTCCTAATAAAGCAGCGATCGGACAGGGCGTACAAATTATAAATGCTTCTGCACTAAGAAAAGTGAGAGAATATTTTCCGGTAAGTGATTATTCGGAGTATATGAATGCATATATTTTTAATAATCCTTCTCTGTTTAAAATAAATGAAATTGATCTCCCTAAAGAGTGGATAAGAGATTACCGTTTAACACTTGATTATCCTGAGGATCTGGAATTAATAAAAGAAATTGAAAAACACTTTAAAATCTCAGGCGCGAAATACAATATTAAGAACCTGTTTGATTTTCTTGATAACAATCCGAAAATAGCTTCTATAAATAAAGACAGATCATTGATCTATAAAGTAGATCCTGAACTAATTAGAACCATTAAATCCAAAACTACTTTAGTTGTCTAAGCAGAAATTATATTTCAGAACTGATGCCAATCCGGAAATAGGTATGGGGCATTTAGTGCGCTGTTCGGCATTGGCAGATATGGTGAAAAATGAATTTGATATAAGTTTTATAACTAAGAATACTCCTGAAAATGTTCTGGAAAAATTTCTGCCAAAGAATTTCAATAAAATTAAAATAGACAAAGAGGAAATATCTTTTTTAAAGGAAAATAATATTTTGCAAGAAGGAAATATTATTGTCCTGGACAATTATAGTTTTGATTCGGATTACCAGTCAAAAATAAAACAAACTGGCATTAAGGTTGTTTATGTCGATGATCTTATTCAATTTAATTATGATGTTGATGTCATTATTAATCAGGCTGAGAATGTAAAGGAAAGTGCGTATAAAATTGTAGCGGCGACAAAATTTTGTTTAGGAACTGATTATATTTTATTGAGAGATGTTTTTTTAAAAGCCGTTCTCGCTAACCGTAATTTAAATAGGATAGAATCTGTTTTTGTTTCCTTCGGTGGAGCTGATATGGATAATGTTTCTTACAAATGCATAAAAACATTATTACGCTTTCCTCAGCTTAAAACTATAAATGTTTTGTCCTCTTCGGTAAACGAAAATATTGCTAAGTGGCAAAATGAATTTTCGGAAACTGATAAAGTAAAATTTCACAGTGATCTAAACGCCGATGAAGTTTGTAAATTAATGCAAAGCTGTGAATTGGCATTAGGTCCTTGTTCTAATTTGGCATTAGAGTTATGTGCAGTCGGAATTGTATTCATTACGGGAACAACAGCCTCTAATCAGGATAATTATTATAAAGCATTAACCGGAAATAGCTCGGTATTGGGAATAGGGAAATGGCAGGAGTTAAGTGAAGAAACATTATATGAAAAACTTTCTTCAGTAATGATCTATGATAAAAAGGATATTGATTGGTTCATCAAGAATCAACGGAAATATATCGATGGTCAATCCGGTAAACGGTTGTTAGAAGTGTTTTTAAATTTGGCCGCTAATTAATGATAGATCTAAAAGATAAAAAGCTACCATTAAAAGTTATTTTTTGGGGATATCATTGGAGTGGATGGAAAACGTATTGTTGTTTACAGGAATCAAAAATTTTTAAAGTTGTTGGAATTGTTTTACCGCCGAATAGAGAACATGAAACAATTCTGAAAATGATGCAAGCCGCACAAGGTTCAGGGATCCCTTTTTTTCAGCCAAGTAATTTAAATGATGACAACTTCATAGCTGAAATTAAGAAATTATCTCCGGATGTTCATTTTGTGGATTCTTATTCTAGATTAATTCCCAAAAAAATAATTGACCTGGCAACTGTAGGATTTAATCTTCATCCCGGGTTATTACCTCAGTATAGAGGTGCACATGTTTTAAATTGGGTGCTTGTTAACGGCGAAAAGGAAACGGGTTTATCCTTGCATTTATTAACTGATAAGTT